>SKSP01000255.1 GCA_007122945.1 Ilumatobacteraceae bacterium
CACCGACGGGCCGGCGATGCCGTAGCGTTCGCGGGCGTGTCGACGCATCTGGACCCCGGGCTGGTCAACGAGATGGTAGAGCGGGAGTTCCCGGGCTCCGCCAACGAGTGTGTGGAGATCGGCGAGGGATACGCACTCGCCCGGTTGGTGGCGACCCCCGACGCCCTGCGCCCCGGGGGGTTCATCTCCGGTCCGACCCAGTTCTCGCTCGCCGACGCCGCACTCTGGTACCTCACGTTCGGTGCGATCGGTCGGATCGAACCGATGGCGCTGACGTCGGAGTTGTCGATCCGCTTCCTGCGACCGGCCATCGGCGAGGTGCTGTGGGCCCGCGGCACGCTCGAGGCGGCCGGTCGGCGCAACGTGGTCGGAACGGTCCACCTCTGGGTCGACGACCACCACCACCGCCCGACCGCCACCGCTCAGGGCACGTACGTGCTGCCGGTCCCGAGCGAGTCGCCGCCGCCGTGACCCGGCCGCGCTTCCACCACGCGTTCCCCGTCGACGACCTCGACCGGGCTCGCGACTTCTACGGCGGTGTGCTGGGATGCTCCGAGGGTCGGTCCGCGCCGCACTGGGTCGACTTCGACCTGTACGGCCACCAGATCGTCGCCCACCTCGCCCCGGTCGGGGTGCGACCGATCACGAACCCGGTCGACGGCGACGACGTACCGGTGCCGCACTTCGGCGTGATCCTCGACCCGCCGACGTGGGCGGAGCTGGCCGAACGCCTGCGTGCGGCGGGCACCGACTTCGTGATCGAACCGACCACGCGGTTCGCCGGGCAGCCCGGCGAGCAGTCGACGATGTTCCTGCTCGATCCGGCCGGCAACGCACTCGAGTTCAAGTCATTCGCCGACGACTCGATGGTGTTCGCGCGCTGAACGACGGACGCGCGCCTCGTTCGCACGCCGGTCAGCGTGCACCGTGGCGGAACGTGATCGAGATGCGGGGCCCGACGCCCGCGCTCGACTTCGGCACACAGTGCTCCCACTCGTGCTGGCACGCTCCACCCATCACGAACAGGTGGCCGTGACCGAGACGCCAGGTCTGCGACCGGCGAGGGCCCGCGGCGACGCGCGGTCGGAGCCGCAGTGTCCGCGCTTGGCCGACGCTCACGATGGCGACCACCGGGTCGACGACGTGCCGGCGGTGGCGATCGCCGTGCCAGGCGACCGAATCCTCGCCGTCGCGGTACAGGTTGAACCCGATCGAGTCGAAGCGGACGCGGTACCGATCCGACAACAACCGGCGGATCTCGGCGAGGACCCGGAGCGGTTCGCCGACGCCGTCGGCCGCACGCCACCAGCTCGACAGGCGGGGCTCGTCGACGAACGAGTCGTACATCGGCACGTCGCGCCGCTGCCGCCATGGCAGGCGATCGGTCAGCTCCTCGGCGACGGTGTCGGCACCCTGGAGCCAGTCGGGCACCACGTCGACCCACGACCGGTCGTCGAGGTGCACGCGTGTGAGCGCCGCGAAGGCCGGGTCGACGGTCGGGGTCGCCCGGTCGAACAAGGTCAGCTCCGAGAACACGAGTTCGCCCAGTGTCGCGCCAGCGTACGGTCCGATCAAGGCGCGTCGGGCGCTGGATCCTGGGGGCGCCGGGGCGCGACCCATACTGACGCCATGCCGATCGAGCGGGTGACCGACCCCGACGACCCACGCGTCGCCGACTACCGCGACCTCAACGTGGTCGTCACCCGTCGGCGCCTCGAAGGGGACCGCTTCTTCATCGCCGAGGGGCCCGCGGCGCTCACACGTCTGCTCACGTCGGGACACCGGGTCCGCTCGGTGCTCGTCGACGAACGCAAGATGGAGCGACTCCGACCGACGCTCGACCTCAGCGGAGGGGTCGACACCACGGACGTACCGGTGTACGCGACGACACGGGACGTGCTCAACGAGATCGTCGGGTTCGACCTGCACCGCGGTGTCGTCGCGGCCGCCGACCGTCGGCCGTTGCGATCCGTCGGCGAGCTGGCGACGACGTCGCGGCGGTTGGTCGTCCTCGAGGGCCTCAACGACCCGGAGAACGTCGGCGCGGTGGCCAGGTCGGCGCGGGCGTTCGGTGCTGACGGACTCGTGCTCGATCCGACCTGTCTCGACCCCTACTACCGCCGGGCGGTGCGCGTCAGCATGGGTGAGATCCTCCACCTGCACGTCGCACGAGCGGCGCGCTGGCCCGACGACCTCGACGCGCTGAACACCGCCGGCTTCGAGACCTGGGCGCTCTCGCCGCGCGCGGACGCGGGCGATCTCTGGGACGCCGACATCCCCGATCGGTTGGCGCTGGTGCTCGGCGCGGAAGGCCCTGGGCTCCACCCCGACACGATCGATCGATGCCGCCGTGTGGTGCGGATCCCGATCGCCCCCGACGTCGACTCGTTGAACGTCGGCGCGGCGGCCGCCGTCGCCCTGGCCGTGACGGCGCGTCCGGGCAGCTGACGCCTCAACCCCCCGGCCCGAGCTGCCGATGACCGGGCGTGAGCTCCGCCGATCACGATCACCACCACCTGCTCGACGCGGACGGCAACCTCGTGGTCCTGCGCGACGTCCGCACCCGCTGGGGTCGCTGGTGGAGCGCGCACGAGACCCTGCTCCGCGTGCTCGCCGTGGTCGCTCTGGGATGGGGCGCCGTCTACCTCACGTGGCGGATCGGCTGGAGTTGGCGCGACGCCAACATCGTCATGTGGGCCCTGCTGCTCGTCTGCGAGCTCGGCGGCTGGATCTCCCTCGCCGGCCTGACGTGGTTCAGCTGGTCGGAACGACCAGTCCGGCGGCCGCGGCGTCGGGCGACGAGCGCGCCGGAGATCGACGTGTACGTCTGCACCTACGACGAACCGGTGGACATCGTGATGCCCACCCTCGTGGGATGCGCTGCGCTCACCGTCCCCCACACCACCTATCTCCTCGACGACGGTCGCCGCCCGGAGATGGCCGAGCTCGCCCGGCGATGCGGTGCCGTCTACATGACCCGACCCGACAACCGGCACGCCAAGGCCGGCAACATCAACCACGCGCTCCCCCGGACCGCGGGTGATCTGGTGCTCGTGCTCGACGCCGACCACGTGCCGCTCCCCGACGCGCTCGAGGCGGTCCTCGGGTACTTCGACGATCCGAAGGTCGCCGTCGTGCAGACACCGCATGGCTTCTACAACGACGACTCGTTCCAACACTACGACACCGGGCGGCACGAGCAGTCGGTGTTCTACGAGGTGATCTGCCCCGGCAAGGACCGGCACGGCGCGGCGTTCTGGTGCGGATCGGGGGCGCTGCTCCGTCGACGCGCGATGCTCGACGTCCAGGGCGTCTCCACCGAGACGATCGCCGAGGACTTTCACACCACCATCAAGTTGCAGCGCGCCGGATGGACCACCCGGTACCACCACGAGCACCTCATCCAGGGCGTCGCCCCGCACGACCTCGCTGCGTACCTGCTGCAGCGCGACCGGTGGGCGCGCGGGAACCTCTCGGTGTTCCACACGCCCGAGAGCCCGCTGCGGGCACGCGAACTGCGCCTCCGGCAACGGCTCTCGTACGGCATGAGCCTGTTCGCCTACCTGGCAGGTCCGATCCGTGCGCTGCTGCTCCTCGTGCTCGCGCTCGTGCTGTGGACCGGCGCCCTCCCACTGCAGGCGACGTGGTTCAACCTGGCCGTCTTCTGGGCGCCCGCGACCGCGCTGATGCTGCTGGCCGGCTCCGCCCTCACACGCGGCTACATGCGGGTCAAGGAGGCCACGCACTTCGAGTTGCTCACCGCGGAGATCCACCTGCGGGCGTTGCGATGCCTCGTCCGGCCCGGACGAACGGCCTTCAAGGTCACCCCGAAAGAGGGCGTCGACGTCGGCGGTTGGCACCGGATCCGCACCCTCCGACTGCTCGTGGTCATCGCCATCGCGCTCGCCGGCGGGATCATCTGGCGGCTGCTCGACGCGCTCGGGGTGGTCGCCGCCCCAGCGCTCCCGACCGTCGCCGCGTGGTTGGTGCCCGCGCTCGCCGTGATCGAGCTGCGACGGTTGCTCCGCACGCTCGTCTTCGTCGCCCGGCGGCGTCAGGTCCGATTGCACGCCAGGTTCCCGCTCGAGGTGGCGGTCCGGCTCGTGAGCAACGCCCGTGAGCACCGATCCGGGGTCACGAGCGACATCAGCACCCGCGGTCTCGCCGTCGTTCTCGACGCGCCGCTCACGTTCGGCATGAGCGCGGTGGCCTCCGTCGATCTCCCCACACCCGACGGTCCGAACGAGACGATCGAGGTCCGCTGCCGGGCGATGCGATCGCACCGGCTCGCCGACGGCCGGTGGCAGGTGGGGCTGCGCATCGAGCGCCTCGCCGACGACGCCCGCGCCGCCCTCGTCCGCGCCGCCTACGTCTGCGTGCTGCCCGACCTGCTGCGCCGCCTCGAGCCGGCGGCACCCGTCAGCGGCACCCCGACGCCATCGGCGGCTCCCACCGAGTCCGCCCGCGACCTCGGCCGGACCCCGTGGGCCACGCTGCCGTCAGACCCGACGACACGCCTCGGCGACCGCACCGAGGAGCGTGTCGCGGTCGAACGGCTTGGTCAGGATCGTGGCGACCCCGAGCTCGACGAGCGAGGCGACGCGGTGGTCGTCCGCGACGCCGGTCATCGCGACCACCGGGAGATCGTTTCCTGATCGGCGTAGGCGCTCCAGCATCTCGACGCCGTCCATCACCGGCATCATCACGTCGGTGATGATCGAGCAGAACCGCGCGGACGCCAGGCGCAGGGCCTCGGCTCCGTTCGCCGCCTCGACGACGCGATAGCCAGCGGTCTCGAGCACGTCGCGAACCACCGCACGCACGACGACCTCGTCGTCCACCACCAGCACGGTCTGTCCCTCGCCGTCGGCTGCTTCCATCCGTGGCGCGGCGGCCGGCCCACCGTCCGCGGCCCGACCGGCCACCACGGGGAGGAGCAGGTCGAAGGTCGAGCCGGCACCGGCCTCGGAGACCACCGCGAGACTGCCGCCGTGGCTGCGGGCGATCGCGAGGGCCGTCGGCAGCCCGAGACCGGTCCCCTCCGCCCGCGCCTTGGTCGTGAAGAACGGCTCGAACAGGCGGTCGCGGATCGCCGGGCTGATGCCGGTGCCCGTGTCGGAGACCCGGATGCGCGCGTAACGCCCGGGCTGGAGATCGACCACGCATCCGTCGATGACCGTGGCACCACCCGGCTCGATCTCGACCTGATCGAGGCCGATCCGGAGGATGCCGCCGTCGGGCATCGCATCGCGGGCGTTGAGCGCGAGGTTCATGACGACCTGGTGGAGCTGCGTCACGTCACCGCGCACCCGGATCCCCTCGGGAGGGTCCGGGACCGCGAGTCGAACGTCCTTCGGCAAGGTGTCACGGAGCAGCCGGGTCGCCATCCGGACGATCTCGCCGACATCGAGCACGACCGGGCTCCCGTCGACGCCGCGGGCGTACGTCAAGATGTTGCGGACCATCTCGGCGCTGCGCCGCGCGCTCAGCGCGATCACCTCGACGGTCTCGCGCACGTCGTCGGTCAACGGCTCCTCCGCGAGCAGCTCGGTCGCCATCAGGATCGGCATCAAGCTGTTGTTCAGGTCGTGGGCGATCCCTCCGGCGAGGGTCCCGAGACTCTCGACACGCTGGGCGCGGAGGTACTGGCGTTCGAGATCGCGGCGTTCGGTCACGTCGGAGACCCCTCCCACCACCCGGATCGACCGACCCGCCCCGTCCCGCACGATGCGACCGCGGATCAACGCCGAGGCGTACGATCCGTCGGCCCGGGCGAAGCGGTGCTCCGATTGCCACAGCCCCGTGTCGGATGCGAGCGCGCGATCGCGGCCGGTCACGACGCCGTCGCGCTCCTCGGGGTGCAGGTGCTCGATCCACCAGCTGTCGTCGACGATCTCGTCGTCCAGCTGATGGCCGAACAGATCGTGGAACGCGCGCGTCCGCCAACGGCCCTCCCCCGGATCCAGGTCGAAGATCCCGTCGGTCATGACCTCGGCGAGCAACCGCAGCCGGGACTCGCTCTCGACCAGCGCCCGGGCCGAACGACTCCGGTCGATGGCCACGCCCGCGAGACCGACGACGTCACCGACGCGTTCGAGCTGACGGGACGACGGCGCCGCCGCCGTTCGCGCGTAGACGGTGAACGTACCGAGCACCCGGTCGTCCGTCCCGAGGATCGGTACCGACCAGCACGCGGCCAGACCGTGCGTCAGGGCGGCCTCCCGGTGCACCTCCCAACGCGCGTCGGTGGCGAGGTCGTCGATGACGACCGTCGTCTGCCGGTGTGCCGCCTCGGCGCTCGGGCCGGCGTCCGAGCCGATGGCGACACCGTCGATCTCGGCGACGAACCCGTCGGGCAGGCTGGGCGCCGCGACGACCCGGAGCGACACGTCACGGACGGTACCGGATCCCCCTTCGCGCAACAGGACCGCCGCCGAGACACCGGGGTCCTGGGTCTCGACGTGCTCGACGAACTCGGCGAGGTGGGTCAGCGTGGTCGCCAGCGGGACGTCGGCGACGATCCCGCGCAGGACGTCGTTCTGGGCCTCGCGGAGCAGACGCTGTTCACGGTCGGCCGTCACGTCACGACCGGCGGCGAAGAGCACGTCCTCGTCCTGGAACGTCTGTGCGGTCCACGAGATCCACCGGTACTGGCCGTCGGCAGCGAGGATCCGGTTCTCCAGCCGTTCGATCGGCTCGCCGGTGCGGGACGACCCGACGATGGCATCGGCCGTCCGAGCGCGATCGTCGGGATGCAACATCTCCACGGCCCCGATCGCGTGCATCGCCGCCTCGTCCGCGTAGCCGAGACCCGCGACCATCGCCGGGTTCAGACGCCGGTAGCGACCGTCCAACCCGGTGATGGCGACGTACTCACGGCTGAGCAGGAAGAACTGCTCGACCTCGAGTTGGGCGCGACGTCGAGCGAGCGCGCTCGACACGTGCGATCGGATGCCGTCGAACACGGCCGAGGCGTCGTCCAGCCCCAGAGGGGCCGATCGGAGCAGGCCGATCACGAACGAGTCGCCGCGGTCGATGTCGATGCGAACGAACAGCCCCGCGCGCAGGTCGGCCGCCCCGAGCAGATCGCGTCCGGCGCCACCGTCGGTGATGTCCTCACTCGTGACGATCCCCGCCGACGTGCTCGCGTGCACCACGTCCGGCATCGGATCGAGCTGCTGCTCGCGCATCGCGGTCACGTACGTGCGGAGCCCGTCGTGACCGGCGGCGTGTTCGATCGCGACGAGTCGGAGTTGGGCTCCGTCCGGGGCGCACATCCACACCTCGGCGAGGTCGAAGCCGAGCTCCGTCCGCAGCACGTGTGCGGTGGCACCCACGGCGACGGTCAGCGCGGTCGTGTCCGCGACGGCGTCGTCGATGCACTCGACCAGTCGTCGGTGGCGCTCCGCCCGGAGCTGGCCCGTGACGTCGCGCACGAAGATCGTGATCTCGCCGGCGTCGGCGCTGGCGACCATGTGGAACCAGCCGTGGAGCGCCGGGACGTACTCCTCGACGTCGACCGCACCACCGGTGCGGTGCAGCTCAGCCAACCGGTCCGGCACCGTGGACCCCTCCAATCCCCCGAGCAGATCGGAGAGCCGGGCGCCGACGAGCGCGTCCGGACTCGCACCCAGTCGCTCGGAGGCGACCGGGTTGACGTACTGCACGACGTCCTCGGCGTCGATCACGAGCACCCCGTCACGCACGAGGTCGAGGATGGCGGTCACGCGTTCGACCGACCATGCATCCGGTGCAGGAACGGCTCGGTCGGTCACCGGTCGCGAGACTACGACGCACATGAGTGGCGGCGCGATCACGGTGCGTGCCAGCGGCGGGCGTCGGGGTCGACGACCTCGGCGTCCCCGGCCCCTGCTCCCGGCCCTTCGTCACGCGACGTAGATCGCCACCTCGGTCGCCTTGAACACCGACCACACCTCGTCACCGGGCCGGAGGGCGAGGGCGGCGAGGGCGGCGGGCGTGATCTCGGCGACGAGGGGGATCGGTCCGTCGAGCGCGACGCGGACCCGGTCGAGGTGCTCGTCGATGCCGGCGACGGTGCCGGGGATCACGTTGCGGGGGCTCCCGTCCGGTGGGGCCCGGTGCAGGGCGATCGATGCGGGTTGGACGAGCGCGTAGGCCGGTCCGGCGAGCGGCTCGTCGCTGTGCCCGACGAGCATCGCGCCGGCGTCGGTGGTGAAGGTGCGGTCGCGGACCCGCCCCCGGACCAGGTTGGTGCCGACGAGGTCGGCGACGTAGCGCGACCGCGGGTGGGCCGTGACGTCCGCGAGTGTGCCCGCCTGCACGATGCGGCCGTTCTCGAGCACGACCACGCGGTCGGCGAGCACCTGGGCGTCGACGGGATCGTGGGTCACCAAGAGCCGGCTGCCGGTGAACCCGTCGAGGTGTCGTCGCAGTTCGCGGCGGACACCGCCCCGGGTCCCGACGTCGAGGGCGGCGAGCGGCTCGTCGAGGAGGAGGACATCGGGATCGGTGGCGAGCGCCCGTGCGAGCGCGACCCGCTGCGCCTGCCCTCCCGAGAGGCTGGCGGGGCGACGGTCGGCGAAGCCGTCGAGACCCATGCGTTCCAGCCAGGTGTCGGCGTGGCGAGCGGCCACGCGCCGATCGACGCCGCGCGCCCGCAACCCGAACGCGACGTTGTCGAGCACGCTCATGTGCGGGAACAACAGGTATTCCTGGAACACCACGCCGACGGGCCGCCGCTCGGGTGGGACGAAGATCCCTGCGACCGGGTCGTCGAGCACGTGCACGGCAGCCGGATCGGCGTTCGAGACCTCGATGCGCCCACGGTCGAGCGGCGTGAGCCCGGCGAGCGCCCGCAGCACGGTCGTCTTGCCGGCGCCGTTCGGTCCGAGGAGTGCCACGACCTCCCCGGGTTCGACGTCGAGCGCGACGTCGAGGTCGAACCCGCCGAGGGTGACGCCGAGGCGGGCGCGCAGGATCATCCCGCCCCCGGTCCGGTGCCACCGCCGAGCCACCGCTCCCGGAGGCCGACGAGCACCGAGAACGACACGGCGATCAGCACGACGCTGATGACGAGCGCCTCGTCGGGGTTCGACTCGAGCGCGAGGTAGGTCGCGAGCGGCATCGTCTGGGTGGTACCCGGGAGGTTTCCGGCGAAGGTGATGGTGGCGCCGAACTCGCCGAGTGCGCGCGCCCACGCGAGGACGGCGCCGGCGACGAGCGCGGGGCGGATCGACGGGAGCGTGACACGTCGGAACACGTACCACCGAGACGCGCCGAGGGTGCGTGCCGCGTCTTCGAAGCGCCGGTCCAGCTGCCGCAGGGCGGCCTCCACCGTGAGCACGAGGAACGGCATCGCCACGAACGTCTGGGCCATGACGACGGCGGTCGTGGTGAACGGGAGGGTGATCCCGAACCACTGGTCGAGGTACTGGCCGAACAGGCCGCGCCGACCGAACGAGAAGAACAGGGCGACCCCGCCGACGACGGGCGGTAGCACCATCGACAACGTGGCGAGCGCCCGGACGAGTGAGCGACCCGGGAAGTCGACACGAGCGAGGGCCCAGGCGAGCGGCACGCCGAGCACCAGCGAGGCGACGGTGCTGGCGAGTGACGTGCGCGCCGACAGCCACAACGCTCGGCGGACGGTCTCGGACGTGGCGACCTGCCAGGCGTCCGACCACGGGACGCGCCAGAGGAGCCCGAGGAACGGCGCGGCGAAGAACGCCACCGCGATCGTGGCGAGCACCACGGCGCCGACCGGGAGCCGTTCGCGGCCGACGCGCTGCGGTCGTCCTCGATGGGTGCCTCGCCGGTGCGCGACGACCGGTGTCTCACCCACGGTGCACCTCACTCATGGTGCACCTCACTCATGGTGCGCCGAACCCGAACTCGGCGAGGATCGCGCGGCCGGCAACGGACGCGACGAAGTCGACGAACGCCCGGGCGGTGTTCGCGTTGGTGCTCGAACCGGTCACCGCGAGCGGGTAGCGGGCGACCACGTTCAGCTCGTCGGGGATGTCGACGCCGGTCGCCGAGTCGCCCGCCGCGCGGACGTCGGTCTCGAAGACGATGCCGGCGTCAGCTTCACCGAGCACCACCTTGTTCACGACCCCGCGGACGCTCCCCTCGAGCGAGCGCGGGGTGACGTCCACGCCGGCGGCGTCGAGCACGGCAGCCGCGTAGCGTCCGATCGGCACCTGGGGGGCGGCGGTGATGAACAGCACGTCGGCGTCGGCGAGATCGTCGAGGGCCGCGATCCCGAGCGGGTTGCCCGGTTCGACGGCGATCTGCAGCCGGTTGGTCGCGAACACGATCGGCTCACCGGCGGTCTCGCCGGCGTCGACCAGGCGCGCCATGTTGGTCTCGTCGGCCGATGCGTACACATCGGCCGGCGCACCCTCGAGGATCTGGGTCGCCAGTTCCGACGACGCTGCGAAGTTCGTCGTGACCGTCACGTCGGGGTGCTCGTCCTCGAACGCGTCGGCGAGGGCGGCGAACGCCTCGGTGAGTGACGCCGCTGCGAACACCCGCAGCGCTCCGGTCGGCCCGGCCGGCCCGGTCGGCTCACCGTCTGCCGGCCGGCCGGCGTCGTCACCACCGCACGCGGCCGCACCGACGATCGTGGCTGCCAGCATCACGGCACCGAGACGTCGAAACACGTCGTAAATCTAGACGAGATCTGACTATTTCGTCCTGGTACGGACGACGATCTAGGCTCGGTTCGGTGCCGCGACGTGGAGCCGCAGATCCGGAGCTCGGCCTCGCCGACTTCACGTGCCTCGCGCTGATCTGTGCCGGCCACCGTCACGGTTGGTCGATCGCCAAGGAGCTCGCACCCGGCGGCCCGCTCGGACGGATCTGGACGCTCAGCCGCCCGCTGACGTACCGGGCGATCGACCGGCTCCTGGCGGCCGAGCTCCTGGTGCGCACGGGCACCGAACCCGGCCGCGGGCGCGCCCGTCGCGTGCTCGCCCCGACACGCTCGGGCCGTCGTCGAGCCGAGCAGTGGCTCGACGAACCCGTCACCCATCTACGGGACGTGCGCACCGAGTTGCTCTTGAAGCTCGAGCTTCGGGCGCGCGGCGGGCGTCCGCTGATGCCGTTCGTGACCGCGCAGCGCAACACCCTGGCACCCATCCTCGACCGCCTCGAGCGCGTCGACACCACCGACGACGCGGTCGCGATCTGGCGCCGGGAGCAGGCACGCGCCACCCGCCGATTCCTCGACGCCCTCCTCGCGTCAGGCCCGAGCGGACCCGGCGAGGACGGAGCGGGTCACGACGACGCGGAGGACGCGTCGAACGGACTGCGGTTGAGCGCACGCAACCAGCTCGGTGCGACCGTCACCGCCGTGCGCCTCGGCGAACAGGTCGCCACCGTCACGGCGGCCGTCGATCGTGGCGAGCAGGTGTCGGCGGTCATCACCCGCTCTGCCCTCGATGACCTGGACCTCGTCGAGGGTGACCGCGTCGTGATGATCTCCAAGGCCGCCGACACGGTGGTCGGCGTCCGACCCGGCGCCCGCCGCTGAGCGATGCGCAGTTCGCGGTCGTGGCTCGCATTCGTCGGCGGTGCCGCCGTCGGGGTGCTCGGCGGGCTCATCGGGCTCGGTGGCGCCGAGTTCCGACTCCCGTTGCTGATCGGGATGTTCGGGTTCGCAGCGTTGCCCGCCGTGATCGTCAACAAGGCCACCAGCCTCGTCGTGGTCGCCGTCGCGCTGCCGGTGCGAGCGATCGCGGTGCCGTACTCCGAGCTGCTGGCGAACTGGGGGGCGGGGGTCAACCTCCTCGCCGGCAGCCTCGTCGGCGCCTGGGCGGGCGCGTCGCTCGCCACGCGGTTGCAGACCGCGACGCTCCACCGGGTGTTGGCGGGCCTCCTCGTGGCGATGGGGGTCGTACTGTTCCTGTCGCACCGCGGCGAGCTCACCGGACTCACCATCGACGGTCTCCCACAGATCGCGCTGGGCGTCGCGGCCGGTTTCGGGATCGGCATCGTCGCATCGGTGATGGGCGTCGCCGGCGGCGAGTTGCTCATCCCGACCCTGATCCTCCTCTACGGGCTCGACATCAAGGTGGCGGGCAGCATGTCGCTCGCCGTGTCGATGCCGACCATGCTCGTGGGGTTCACCCGATATCGCCGCGACCAGAGCTTCGTCGTGCTCAGCGAACATCGTCGCTTCGTGATCGTGCTCGCGGTCGGCTCCGCCGTCGGCGCGATCACCGGCGGGCTGCTCGTCGGGGTGGTGCCCGAGGGCGTCCTCGTCCCGACCCTGTCCGCGATCCTCCTGCTCAGCTCCGTCAAGGTGTGGCGCCACGGATCGCACCGGTAGCGCGCCCGGGCCGGTGCCGGTCGAGGATGCGCTGGTCACCGTCGGCATCGTGGCCGTCGTGGTGCCGGATCCGGGTGCGGCTTCGGTACGTTCACCGTGTGAGCGACAACGGCTGGCTGCGCATGATCGAGGAGAACCCCGGTCATTCGGACTGGTACATCGAGCGGTTCCGGTCGATGGAGGCCGATGGTCAGGATCTCGCCGGCGAGGTCCGATTCGTCGATGCGATGGCCCCGCGTGGGGCCTGGATCCTCGACGCCGGCTGCGGGCCGGGACGTGTCGGGGGCCGGCTCGCTGCCCTCGGTCACCAGGTGGTCGGCGTCGACATCGATCCGGTGCTGATCGCCGCGGCCGAACGCGAACATCCCGGGCCGACCTGGCTGGCACGGGACCTGGCCGAGCTCGACCTCGCATCCGACGGGGTCCGGGCCCGGTTCGACGTGATCGTCTCGGCGGGCAACGTCATGACGTTCCTCGATCCGGCCACCCGACGCACCGTCCTGCAGCGCCTCGCCGCACATCTCGCCCCGGACGGCAGGCTCGCCGTCGGCTTCGGCGCCGAGCGGGGCTATGACTTCGACGAGTTCCTCGCCGATGCCGCGGCAGCCGGCCTTCGCGACGAGCTGCGGCTGTCGACCTGGGATCTTCGCCCGTTCCGTGCGTCGTCGACGTTCCTCGTCGCCGTCATGGCGACCGACTCGCCCTCGTGACGCGTGGGCAGCACGTCGGGTTGCATCTCGGAGTTCAGCTGGACGACGGCGGGAACGGCGGTGCGAGGAAGGCCAGCGCCGTCAACCCGGTCGTGGAGGCGTTCGCCAGGCGGAGCTCCTCGTCGCCGCGGAAGTACGCCAGAGAGCCCGCGGCGAATTCCACCGTGGCGCCGTCGACGTCCAACACGCCGGTGCCTTCGACGACGTAGATCATGAGATCCGACGTCGCGTGGGTGTGGGGTGGGAGGGACTGGCCCGGGCCGAGCCGGATCACGCGCACGTTCGACTGCGTCCCCTCGAGCATCGGTGCCGCGACGAACCCGTCACGGTCGTAGTCGGGTGCGTCGGCGAGCCTGGTCATTCTCATGACGCGCCGCCCGTGTGGCTCGCGGCGGGACGCCAGACGCCCTTGCCGAGGAATCGCTGCGCCATCGCCCACGCCATGCCGGTGGCTCGCTTCTTCGCCCTGGCAGCGTTCGGTCCCGACCACCCGCCGTCGACCGTGTCGTGGAAGATCTGCAGCCAGCGATCGAACAGCTCCGGGGTGAACGGCTCCCGATCGTGGAGGGGACGGTGCTGTTCGATCGCATCGACGTCGTAGTCGGGGGCGTAGAGCAGCACGTGGCTCCAGTAGTCGGTGACGGCGCGGATGTGCGCCTGCCAGTCGATGAAACCCGGACCGAAGTCGAAGTACGGCTTCAGCAGATCGTCCTGGCCCACGTCGACGTACTGGCGGGTGACCATCTCGAAGATCTCGTCGACATCGTCGAGATCGCGACCCCGATGCTCCCACGGGCCCGAGCGGCGCGGGGCCACTGCCTCGGGTCCCCCGGGGACCAATGGCGCGTCGGGCTCCCGGAAGAACTGGATGTAGAACACCGCGTCGGTGGACGGCTCGACCTGGTGTTCGACGCCCGGTGCGATGACCGCGCTCTCGCCGGGCTCGACCCGGACGTCCTGGGGAGCCTCGCCTTCGAGCTCCGTGTAGCGAACGCTGCCGATCTCGACCCGCAACTCGGCCCACACCGTCGTGCGATGCGACGCTGCCAGCGGCGCGGGGAGGGTCGAGTGGTCGAAGCGCGGTGTTCGCCGCGCCTCCACCAGGTCCGGTGGGAGTGCTGCGTCGGTCATCGTGAACGCCTCCTTCGACGGGGAGCTTCCCACACGTGCCGCTCGGCCACGACGTTCAATCGGCGTTCGGAGGCATCGACCGAGGTGGGCACTCGGTTTGGTGGAGGGCCGGAGGGAGGTGGTCGGTGACCAGTTCGTCCAGGACCTCACGGAACACGTCGTACCGTGAGGAGCCGACTTCGTCGCGCAGTTCACGCTCGAGGTCGGCGATCCCTTCGGTCAGTCGGGTCAGGACGCGGTCACCCTCGGAGGTCCGACGCACGACGGTCGCTCGGCGATCGTCGGGGTCCTGGTGCACCGTGACCAGTCCGAGCTCCTGGAGCTCGCTGATTCGCTGACCGATCGCCTGCTTCGAGACCCAGCCCTGGGCGAGGACCGAAGGTCGCGTGCCGTCCGGTCCGACGAGACTCAAGATCCTTCCGTGCGATCCCCGCAACGCGATGCGCATCGCGGTCAATCGCTCGGTCAACGCACCGCCGATCCGGCGCTGCAGTGCGTCCACGCCGGCGACGACGTGTGGAACCGGTGGTGACGCGCCGCGTTCGTCAACCATGTTGACAGCATAGGTCGATCATGTCTACTCATGGGAACATGGCACATCGTCGCGACGTCCGAGACGACGCACTCCTTCGGATCGCCGCACGTGCTGCTGGTGTCGACCACGACGCGGTGACGTCGTGGTCGACCGAGCCGCTGACGCATCGAGTCGAGAACCTCACCACGAAGAGCCTCGATCGCGTCCATGGCGTCATGGACGATGGCAGCACGTGGTCGGTCGTCGCCAAGACTCTCCAACCCGCATCGGCATCACCGATGTTCGCGTCCGTCCCGGTGGAACACCATGCACAGGTGCTCGAGGATCTGCGCTGGCTGAACGAGCCCGATGTCTACCGCTCCGGCTTGGGCACACGACTCCCCGTGCCGTTGCGCATGCCCGCGATCCATGACATCGAGGTCCAGGGTTCGGATCGTCTCACCATCTGGATGGAAGACGTCGACGACGTGGCGCCGTGGGACCTGGCCCGCTATCGGCGCACGGCGGAGGCGCTCGGAACGCTCGGTGGTCGCCGGTACGGACGCGACGCCGAGGCGCGATTCGATCTGCGCCCCCGCGACATCGCCAGGCTGTTCTTCGGCAAGATCGTGCACCATGACATGCCGCTCCACGAGGCGGACGAGTTCTGGGACGCGCCGGAGATCTCGGCGGTCGTCGACTCCGAACACCGGCGCGATCTCCTCGAACTGGCGACCGTGGTCCCCCTTCTGCTCGAGCGGCTCAGGTCCGTGCCGAGAGGGGTGTGCCACGGCGACGCCACACCCGACAACTTCCGTGAACCCGCAGCGGGCGGCATCGTCGCCCTCGACTGGAGCTATGCC
>SKSP01000537.1 GCA_007122945.1 Ilumatobacteraceae bacterium
GAGCTCGGTTCCGTCGTGGCTGAGCTGGAACGTCGCCTGGCCGCGCGCTCTCGTGTCGGCGGGTGGGACCTCCTCGCCGCCGGACAGGTTCGTCCGGAAGTTGCGATCGTGCTGCGACGGCGCCGCGGCGACGGCTGCCGACGCGGCCACGAGGCACGACACGGCGAGGACCAACGGGATGAACCGCTTCATGGTGTTGACCTCCGGTCTCTCCGCCCGGTTCGGTGATCGTCCTCCCCGATCGCCGCCGTGTCAACACCGGACCGGGAACGATCCCTGGAGCGCCCCCGGGGATCAGGGGCCAGGGGATCAGGGGATCAGGGGATCAGGGGGATCAGGGGGTCAGGGCGTTCCCGCGTTCGAGGCGACCCGAGTGCGGCCGTCGTCCAGACCCGGAGCCGCCAGGTCGGCCCGACGGGATCGAGCTCGTGGCCAGGTTCCTGGTCGCCCTCGTGACCGTGGAACATGCGGTAGTTGTCGATCACGAGCACGTCGCCGGCCGCCAGGCGGAACCTCGGCGCGGCGGCGGTGGCATCCGCGATCGCGCACGCCCATGCCTCCACCATCGCCGCGTCGGCGTCGGGGTGCGGGCTGCCGTCGCGCGGACGCTGGTCGGGGAACCGGCGCAGCATCGGACGTCCCCGGTCGGTGGTACCGATGAGCGGCGCGACCGACCGCGATCCACGCCACGGCCGTGATCCGCCAGGCGCGCCGTGCTCGACGGCGGTGTCGACGAGGCGCTGGACGACGTCGTCGGGACCGCTCGACCGGAGCGCGTCGAGCACGGCGTAGCCGTCGACGAGGTACCACGACGGCCCGGATCCCACCCCACCCGACGATCCCGGCCCACCGTCGACGCCCGCCCCACCCGTCAGCGACCTGCCCGTCAGCACCCTACCCGTCAGCGCCGCACCCATCAGGACGTAGTCGGGGACGGTGTCGGGATCGGCAGGGTCCGGGCCGTCGGTGCGGGCCGTCGCTCCGGCGCTCGCCGCGTCGGGCGGTCCCGGGCCGGGGAACGGTTCGGGCGGGGCGAGCTCCACGATCTCGCCGACGAACATCGCCTCGGCCGCGGCGACGAGGTCCGCGGCGGTCGTCGCCCGGGACATTCCCCGGCCGGTCAGCACGACCGCGCCCTCGGTCCGCAACCGGCGGCCGGCCTCGGTCACGTCCGCGGTAAGCGCCGGCACCGGCGTCACGTCGCGTGCCGATCCGGGGCCGGCGCCCGCACCGGCACCGGTGTCGGTGTCGGCACCCGCGTCCGCGTCGGCGTCTGCGTCGGCACCCGCGTCCGCGTCACTGTCGGCGTCGGCGTCGGCGTCGGTGTCGGTGTCGGCAACGGCACCCGCGTCCGCGCCGGCAATGGCACCCGCGTCCGCGTCGGCGTCGGCGTCGGCGTCGCCATCCGACCCGGCTCGTGTCGTCCCCATCACGACCATCGTGACCACCGATCGTTGCCGGACGGTCAACCGCCCGTTGCCACTGTGTTTCGTTCGGTGGGTCTCGGACCGGCTCGGACCCGCCGGGGCCGTCAGTCGGCCGATGACGACCCGTCGGCCAGGCGCCGTGCCTCGGCGGCGATCGCCCGGACGGCGAACCTCGTCACGTCGCGTGCCATCTCGGTGTCGAGCCGGCACGTGTCGAGCAGGGCCGTGACGACCTGGGACCCCATCGTGAGCGCAAGGGCGTGGCGCACCCGGGCGAGATCGACCGGCGCGAGCCGGTCGGCGACGGGTTCGAGCGCGGCGTCGATGTACGCCAGCCGGCGGGCACTCCGATCGTCGGTGGTGTCCGCTCCGCTGAGCGCCCGATCGAGGACGGCCCGCTCGAACGCCCGGGTGCCGTCGGGGTCGCCGAAGAGGTACCCGTTGACGACCGCCTCGGCCCGACATGCCCGCTCGGCGAGATCGTCGCCGGCGTCGGCGAAGGTGTCCTCGACGCTCGCGATCGCCCGATCGGCGAAGACCTGCCACATCGCGTCGGCCGCCGACCCGAAGTAGCGGTACACGGTCGCGCGCGAGACCAACGCCCGGTCGGCGAGCTCGTCGATGGTGGGGTCGGGCCGGCCCTCGTCGAGCAGTTCGGCGGCCGCGGCGACGATCGCGTTCCGGGTTCGTTCCCGCTGGTTGGTGCGCACGGCCATGTGAGACGTCACTTCCTTCGTGAGACAGTTGTCTTGCAATCCCTCCGACCATCATGATACAACAGTCTCACGACACAACATGCGCATCACGAACGCGCACAACGGGAGGAATCACACGATGACGAGCACGACCGACCGCACCGACCGCACCGACCTGTACTGGTTCGACCAGTTCTTGATGAAGGTGATGCTGCGTAGCGAGGACACGGGCGGCCAGCTCTCGATCTGCGAGCAGCGGCATCCAGCCGGCTACGGCACGCCGATCCACGTCCACGAGCGGGAGGACCAGACGCTCGTCGTCGTCGACGGCGCGATCACGGCCTGGACCGATCCGCTCGGCGACTCGCGCGAGGTCACGCTGACCGCCGGCGACACCGTGTTCCTCCCCCGCGGCGTGCCGCACGCGTTCCGGGTCGACGCCGAGGGCACCCGGGTGCTGGAGATCAACACGCCGGGCGGGTTCGAGGGCTTCCACATCGACGCCGGTGAGCCCGCCACCGAGGAGCGCCTCCCCGACCCGGGGCCGCCCGACATCGAGCGGTTCGTCCGGGTCGGCACCGAGTACGGCTGCCAGATCCTCGGCCCGCCCGTCGGCACCGGCTGAACGCCCGGCCGGTCACCCGCCCGGTCACACGTGCCTCACGGTCACACGTGCCTCACGGCTGTCTGACCGCCGCCGCACCGGCGGTCAGATGATCTCGTTGCAGTGCGGATCGAGTTCCTCCATCTGGTTCCTCCATCTGGTTCCTCCATCTGGTCGTCGTACACGCCGTGGCAGGCGTGGATCGCACTCTGGCTGCCCTGCGCTCCGGCGGGACCGATCCGGACCCTCGAACGTGCCCGGACGCGACGTGCGAAACGGTCCCGATCGTCGACGAGCCGGCTCGGGCGCTCATGGCCCCATACTGGCGGTGACAGCCCCATACGGGCGGTGACAGCCCCATACGGGCGGTGACAGCCCCATACTGGGTGACAGCCCGATACTGACGGTGACAGCCCCGGCGGCGAGCGAGGAGCGCGCATGAACGATCCGACCCAACGGCCACGACGCTCGTTCGGCGAGTGGCTGGCGACGAAGCTCGCCGGTGACGGCGAGGGATCGGCACCGACGGGCCCGGTTCGCGAGGTCGAGAGCGACGTGCTCGAGGTCACTGCCGACCACACCATGGTGTCGTTCTGGGCGCCGTGGTGCGGCCCCTGCCGGATGATGCGCCCGTTGATCGACGAGCTCGCGGTCGAACACGATCAGGACGAGCACCTCGAGTTCGTCCGTGTCAACGTCGACACCAACCCCGGCATCGCCGAGCAGTTCCGGGTGATGAGCGTCCCGACCCTGGTGGCCGTCGACGCCGACGGCGTCGAGCACGCGCGCCTCCCCGGGCTCGTCCCCAAGCGTCAGCTCGACGCGTTCATCGACCAGCTCGGCTGAGGCTGCTCGGCTCGACGCCCGACCGGGGACGCCGCGCCCGGCGAGGGCCGTGCGGAACAGACCTCGGGGACCAGACCTCGGGGACCAGACCTCGGGGACCAGACCTCGGGGAACAGACCTCTCTCGGAGAACAGACCTCGGGGACCAGGCCTCGGGGACCAGGCCTCGGTGGACGGTGTTGCATCAGTACTGCCGCCTGTGAGGTCTGTGTTCGTGGGCGAACCGGTAGTACTCGCTCAGCCGGAGATCCGCGGCGCTCGCCGCGTCGATCACCACGGTCGCGTGCGGGTGGAGCTGGAGTGCGGAGGCCGGCACGAACGCCGTCACCGGACCCTCCACCATCGCGGCGACCGCCTCGCGCTTGTGCCCGCCGCTGGCGATCAACACCGCGTGGCGGGCGTCGAGCACGGTGCCGACGCCCTGGGTCACCACGTGGTACGGCACCTCGTCGGCACTCGCGAAGAACCGGGCGTTGTCAGCGCGGGTGCGCGGGTGCAGCGTCGCGATCCGCGTACGCGACGCGAGCGACGAACCGGGCTCGTTGAACCCGATGTGTCCGTTCGCGCCGATCCCGAGCAACTGCAGATCGACACCGCCGAGCCGAACGATATGCGCTTCGAACTCGGCGCACGCCGCGTCGAGGTCGGCAGCGTGCACGTCAGGCGTGTGCAGCGACGCGACCGGGAGGTCCACGTGGCTCACGAAGTCGTCGATGATCACCTGCCGGTACGACCGGGGGTGACCCGGCGGGAGCCCGACGTACTCGTCCAGGGTGACCGCGGATGCATCCGCGAAGCTGACCTCCCCGCGCCGGTGCGCCGCGATCAGCGACTCGTAGACCGGCACCGGACTGTCGCCGCCAGCCAGGCCGAGCACGGCACCCGGTCGGCGTTCGAGCAGCCCGACCACCATCGTCGCGACCAGTGGGCCGATGTCGGTTGACGATTCGACGATCACGATCTCCATCGACCCTCCATTGGCGCGTGGTCCACGTCCGAGTGGTCGAACCGGCCGCCGGGATGCTGCACGCTCACGCGA
>SKSP01000460.1 GCA_007122945.1 Ilumatobacteraceae bacterium
AGAGTCGCTGGGGTGCGGGTGGGGTCGGGTTCGGATCTGCAGCGGAGTGACACAGAGTCGCTGGCTGCCGGGTGTGGCGGCGCTGGGCGACTCAGAGTCGCTGGGGTGCGGGTGCGGGTGCGGGTGCGGGTGCGGTGGGGTGCGGGTGAGCGCGGTGGGGTTCGTCCGGGGTCCATGTCTCATCACCGCCGCCGTCGTCGGCGAGCTGGTGGCTACGCTCTGTACATGGAACGGAAGTACATCGACGTCCGCCGTGACGGCGACATCACGACCGTCACCCTCGATCGCCCCGAGAAGCGCAACGCGCTCGCCCTCGAGGTGATGAAGGAACTGACCGACGCCTTCGTCGAGGTCGGCAAGTCCGATGCGCTCGGCGTGGTGCTCGCCGCCAACGGCCCGGTGTTCTCGGCCGGGCACAACTTCGGCGACATGCACGGCGCCTCGCTCGACCAGACCCGCGAGGTGTTCGAGGGCTGCACCGAGATGATGGACATGGTGCAGCAGATCCCCCAGCCGGTGATCGCACGCGTGCACGCCCTCGCGACGGCGGCGGGGTGTCAGCTCGTCGCCACCTGCGACCTCGCCGTCGCCGCCGAGAGCGCCGCGTTCGCGCTGCCGGGTGGGAAGGGCGGACTGTTCTGCCACACCCCACTCGTGGCGGTGGCGCGCAACCTCGGTCGCAAGCGGGCGTTCGAGCTCGCCCTGACCGGCGATCCGATCGACGCCCGAACGGCGCTCGACTGGGGCTTCGTCAATCGCGTCGTCCCCGACGACGACCTCGACGAGGCGGTGGCCGACCTCGCCCGACGCGTCACCCGCGGCAGCGCCATGTCGAAGGCGCTCGGCAAGCGCGGGTTCTACGCGCAGATCGACATGTCGCAGCCCAAGGCGTACGAGTACGCCGTCGAGCTGATGGCGACGGCGGCGATGACCGACGACGCCCAGGAGGGCATCGCCGCGTTCCTCGAGAAGCGCCGTCCCGAGTTCACGCAGCACGCTCCGCTCGACGACGACTGAACGGTTCGGTCCTCGCCGGCACGCTCCGGCTGGGGTCACGCCGCGAGTGCGACGCGCCGGAGTCGACTGGTGGCCCGGTCGCGTCGGTTCCGGACCGTTCGCGGCGTCACGCCGAGCTCGGCCGCGAGGGCCGACGGGCTCCCGGCCGCGACGAGGCCGTGCACGATCGCGAGGTCGCGGTCGGTCATGCCGTCGTCACGTCCCTCGCGCAGCAGGGCGGCGAGCTCCTCGGGCGATGACGGCGGCGTCGGATCGACCACGCGGTCGAGTTGGTGCGGATCGCACGGGTCGACCGGGTCGCGACGACGCTGGTCCCGTCCGAACGCCACGTAGTCCGCCCCCGAGATCAGCGCGGCCGCCAGACAGCTCGGCCGGCGCCTCGGGTCGTACTCGCAGATCACCGTCCACGCCGCGCTGACCAGTTCCTCGAACACGTCGGTGGTCCCCCGGATCCAGTGACGCCGGCGGCGTACGCGCGCGAGCAGACCGGGGAGCAACCGCTGCAGGACGATCCGACCGGCGAGCGGTTCGGCGCGCGCGAGGAGCACGAGGCGCAGGAGGACCCGCTCGGTCTCGGCGCTGGCGGGACACCGGAAGCCGGCCAGCGTGAGCAGCTCGTCGAGGTCGTCGATGTTGATGCGGGTCACCCGCCACCCGCGGGCCTCGGCGAGGAGGTCGGGGCGCCGTCGCAGGTACTCCCACTCGTCCTGCAGGCGGGGATGCAGCGTGGTGGCCCTTCGGGCGGGTGGGGCGAGGCGTCGGTGGGCGGCCGGGGCGAGTTGTCCGTTCATGGCGGCGAGCGTGCGCCTCGCGCCTCACCCCGGTGCTCACCGCCGGTTCACCCGGGTGCGGTCGGCCTCACCGGCGCGCGCCGGTGAGGTCGACGATGAACTCACCGGACCTGGTCAGCGTTGCTTTTCCCCGCCGGACTTCCGCTCTCGGGCGCGGCGCGTCGACCTGAGGGCATGCGGACCTCCGTCGACCATCCGACCATCAACTCCGAACCGATCTCCGAGCCTCATCCGACCATCAACTCCGAACCGATCTCCGAGCCTCATCCGATCTCCGAGCTTCACCCGACCTCCGATCCCGATCGCGGCTGCCCCACGGGCGTGGGACCCGTGGTCGAGCTCGCGATCGAGAGCGGGCCGGCCGTCGACGTCCCCGTCGCGTTGACGCCCGGCCGCCACGTGATCGGTCGGGCCCGGGGTGCTGCCGTCCACCTCGCCGACCCGGCCGTCGAACCGCATCATGCCCTCCTCGACGTCGCCGAGGACGGAACGCTGTCGGTCGTCCAGCTCGCCGGTCGGGCCCCGCTCGTCGTCGACGGCGCACCGGCAGCCGGACCGGGTGCGGCCCGGCTCGACGCCGACTCGACCTTGGCGATCGGTGCGACCCGTCTGCGCTTCGGCCCGCCGGGACCGCCACCACGACCGGTCCGCACGGGGGACGTCCCCGGTGACCCGCCGGGGCGACCGGGCGCCCGGACCGGCGTACCCGACCGCGCCGGCGGCGACCGTCGGATGGTGACGCGGATGGTGACGCGGATGGTGATGCGCGAGCCGCGCGCCGTCCCGTTCCTCGCGATCGCCGCCGTGGAACCTCCGCCGTGCGACGCGTCGACGCCTGTCCCGCACGGCTCGCACCCCGGGATGCTCGTCGGTGCGCTCGCGGGCGTCACCGGCGGGCTCGTGATGGCGCTGGTGATGGGGTCGCCCGTGATGCTGCTGTTCGGGATCGTCGCCTCGGTCGTCTCCTTCGCCACGTGGCTGGTGACCCGGGTGCGGCACGTGCGGGAGATCCGGCGTCGGGGACGCCGACGCGGCGAGGCCCTCGACGCGTTCGCCACTGCGGTGACCGAGGCCGCGGCACGGATCCGAACCCATCACGAAGCGACCGTGCCCGGCGTCGGGCACCGGCTCGCCGACGTCGATGCGAGCGGTCTCTGGGCCCGTCGCACCGGGCACCCCGATGCCTTCACCGTCACCCTCGGTCGGGGTGACCTGGAACGCCCCGTGCCCATCGCGTCGGAGCACGGTCTCGCTCCCGAGCTCCTGGCGATCACCGAGCCCGCCCGCACGCTCGGCGATGTCGAGGTGCCGGTCCGCCTCGACGCCGCCGAACGGACCGTGGTGGCCGTCGAGGGCCCGGGCGCAGCGGCGATCGTCCGCAGTGTCGTCGTCCAACTCGCGGTCGCGACCGGACCCGCCGATTGGTGCGTGCGTGCCGTCGTGGAGGATCCGGTGGCCGATCGCTGGATCGACCGGTTGCCCCACGCCGCCTCCGTCGACGGGAGCTCGTCCGTCGTGGACGCGCGCGACGCTGCCGCCGTTGCCGAGATGGTCCACCGTCTGGACGACGGCGACGACCGGCGGGTCGTGGTCGTGTGCGACGTGCCGACGTTGCTCGCCACCCGCACCGGTCCGCTGCGCCGTCTCCTCGACGGGGGCCGTCCCGTCACCGTCGTGCTCGTCGTCGCCGACGGATCGGGTCTGCCGGCGGTCTGCGGCGCCGTGCTCCGGACCGGGTGCAGCGGGACGGCCCACTGGACCCCCGACCTCCACGACGCGGCCGCCACCGCTTCGTGGACCGGCGTGCGTGTGCGTCCGGCGGGCATCTCGCGGGCCGTCGCGGAACGGATCGCCGGCCGGCTCGCCGGGTACGTCGACCCCGAGGACCCGTCCGCCGCGGTCGGCCGACTGCCGCGAGCGCTCCGGTTGGGCGACCTCCCCGACGTCCCCCGCACGGTCGGTGAGGTGCTCGACCGATGGGATGCGGGCGGCGACGACCCGGCCCCGTGTGCGCTGGTGGGTGCGAGTGCGGACGGTGTGATCGAGCTCGACCTCGTCCGCGACGGACCGCACGGTCTGGTGGCGGGCACCACCGGGGCGGGCAAGAGCGAGCTCCTGCGAACGCTCGTCGTGCAGCTCGCGGCGCGGGTGGACCCGCGTCACCTGTCGCTCGTGCTGGTCGACTACAAGGGCGGTTCGACGTTCGACGCCTGCGCCGATCTCCCGCACACGGTCGGCGTCGTGACCGACCTCGACGACGGGCTCGCCGCCCGGGCGCTGACGAGCCTCGAGGCCGAGCTGCACCGACGCGAGCGGATCCTGCGCGAGCACCGCGCCGCGGACCTCACCGCGTACCGTGCCGTGCCCGACGTGGACTCGCTTCCCCGGCTCGTCGTCGTGATCGACGAGTTCGCGGCGATGGCCAAGGAGCTCCCCGAGTTCCTCGCCGCGCTCGTCGGCATCGCCCAGCGCGGCCGGAGCCTCGGCATCCACCTCGTGCTCGCGACGCAGCGGCCCGCCGGTGTCGTCGACGACGCGGTGCGCGCCAACACCAACCTGCGGATCGCGCTGCGGCTCCACGACGTCGGCGACGCGGTGGACGTGGTGGGCGACCGCGCCCCGGCGACGTTCCCGCGCGGCCTCCCCGGCCGGGCCGTCGTCCGTCTCGGGCCCGACGACGTCGTCGAGTTCCAGGCCGCGGGCTGCACCGGCCCGGCCGAGGCGGCCGACGACGGGAGCGACGCGACCGAGCTGGGCCGACTGGTCGGTCTCGTGCGTGCGGCCGCGACGCGCCGCGG
>SKSP01000023.1 GCA_007122945.1 Ilumatobacteraceae bacterium
ACTGGGTGTCGCCACCGCCGCGGCGGCCGGCGCCTGGCTCCACGCCGCGGCCGGCCGGGCGTGCCCGCACCGCGGCACGGTGGCGAGCGATCTGGTGGCCGCACTGCCGCAGGTGTTCGAGTCGGTGTTCGCATCGATCCCGGGCGGGGACTGAGAGACCCGATCGTGTCGGGCCACCCGACCCCCACCGACGACCCGATGGTCGACGTGGCAGGCCGCTGGGCGTGGGCCGAGGTCGACCTCGGGGCCGTGGCGTGGAACGTCGACGTGCTGCGCCGCGCCGCCGCTCCGGCCGAGGTGTGGGCGGTGGTCAAGGCCGACGGGTACGGACACGGCGCGGTCGCCGTCGCCCGGACCGTCCTCGACGCCGGAGCGACGGGTCTGTGCGTCGCGCTCGTGCAGGAGGGCGAGGAGCTGCGCCGGGCCGGCATCGACGCCCCCGTGCTGGTCCTGAGCGAGCAGCCCGAGCACCAACTCGAGCGCTCGGTCGCCGCCGCGCTCGAGCACACCGTCTATCGCTCCGAGACCGTCGTCCGGCTCGCCGAGACGGCGACGGCGGCGGGCAGCGAGCCGGTGGGCGTCCACGTCAAGGTGGACACGGGCATGCAGCGCGTCGGGGCGGATCCCGGCGAGGTGCTCGACGTCGTCGACGCGGTGCTCGCCGCCCGCCCGTCGCTCCGCCTGGCCGGACTGTGCACCCACCTCGCCGTCGCGGACGAGCCCGACCACCCGATGAACCGGGTCCAGCTCGATCGCTTCGCCGCAGTGGTCGAGCGGGTGACCGCCCGGCTCGTCGCCGCGGGGGAGGACCCGTCGACGCTGCGGGTGCACGCGGCGAACTCGGCCGGCGCGCTCGCCCACCCGGGCGCCCGTCGGTCGTTCGTGCGGGCGGGCATCGCCGTCTACGGGATCTCGCCCGGCGCGGGGGTCGACCAGCTCGCCGCGGAGCTCCGTCCGGCGATGCGACTCGTCGCGCGCGTGACGCTCGTCAAGCGGGTCCGGGCCGGCACCGGGGTCTCCTACGGGCTGCGACACACCTTCGAGCGCGACACCACCGTCGCGACGATCCCGCTCGGGTACGCGGACGGGGTGCCCCGCCGGCTCGGCACGACCGGCGGCGAGGTGCTCGTCGGCGGCAGGCGGTGCCCGATCGTCGGCGTCGTCACCATGGACCAGCTGATGGTCGACGTCGGCGGGCTCCCCGTCGGTGTCGGCGACGAGGTGGTGCTGCTCGGCCGGCAGGGAGACGAGGAGATCCGGGCCGAGGAGTGGGCCGCCCGGCTCGACACGATCGGCTACGAGGTCGTGTGCGGGATCGGCCCCCGTGTCGAGCGCGTCGTCGCGCGATCCGGGCCGGATCCGCTCGCCACGAGGTCGCTCAGAGGGCGCGCCGAAGGATCCGCTGCTTCCACTTCGGATACGGCGGGTAGAGCAATGCCGGGTCCGGCTTGAGGCGCTTGGCCAGCACGGGCTTGTGGTGGGTGAACACGTCGAAGCCGGCCTTGCCGTGATAGGCGCCCATGCCGCTCTCGCCGACGCCACCGAACGGTAGGCCGTCCACCGCGAGGTGCAACAGCGTGTGGTTGAGCGTGACACCGCCCGCCGACGTCTCCGCGACCACCCGCTCCTGGAGCTCCTCGTCGTCGGTGAACGCGTACAGCGCGAGCGGGGCGGGGCCGGCGTTCACGTGGGCGATCGCGGCGTCGAGGTCGTCGACCGCGATGACGGGGAGGATCGGACCGAAGATCTCGCCGTCCATCACGGCCGCGTCGGGAGCGACGCCGCGCAGCACCGTCGGGGCGAGGTAGCGCTGGTCGCGGTCGTGCTCGCCGCCGAGCGCGACCTCGTCGAAACCCCCGGCGTCGAGCAACCCGACGAGACGGTCGTGGTGGCGTTCGTTGACGATCCGGGCGTAGTCCGGTGACGCAGCCGGGTCGTCACCGTAGAAGCGGTGCACCGCGGCCACGATCGCCCCGACGAGCGGAGCCTCGAGCTCGCGGTCGACGAGCACGTGGTCGGGGGCGACGCACGTCTGGCCGGCGTTGACGAACTTGCCCCACGCGATCCGCCGGGCGGCCACCTCCACGTCGGTCGGCGCGGTCACGATCGCCGGGCTCTTGCCGCCGAGCTCCAGGGTGACCGGGGTGAGGTGTTCGGCAGCGGCCCGCATGACGACCCGGCCGACGGTGCCGTTGCCGGTGTAGAAGATGTGGTCGAAGCGCTCCTCGAGCAGTGCCGTCGTCTCGGGCACGGCACCGGTGACGACGGCGACGAGCCGCGGATCGAGGTAGTCGCCGAGCCGCCGTGCGAGGACCTCGGCGGTGGCCGGCGCGACCTCCGACGGCTTGAGCACGACGGTGTTGCCGGCGGCGAGTGCGGCGGCGAGCGGGGCCAACACGAGCTGGACCGGGTAGTTCCACGGAGCGATCACGAGCACGGTGCCGAGCGGCTGGGGGACGAGGCGGGCGCGGCCGGGTCGCAACTTCAGGGGGACCTTGACGCGAGTGGGCTTCATCCAGCGCGCGAGCTTCGACACGATGTGATCGATCTCGCCGATCGTGAATCCGATCTCGGTGCTGTAGGCCTCGATCGGCGGCTTGCCGAGGTCGTCGCGCAGCGCCGTGACCAGCTCGTCCTCGCACTCGACGAGGAACCGCCGGAGCGCGCGGAGCTGCGCTTCGCGCTGGTCGCGGGTGCGCAGCAGCCCGTCGGTGGCACCCTGTCGGACCCGCTGGACGATGCCGGGGATCTCCCCGACGGGGGTGGTCGTGGAGTGGTGTGTCGTCGTCGGCATGCGCGCACCCTACGGCCCTCCCGTAGCATCGTCGCCCGAGATGCTGCTGCGCGCCGAGTCCGTCGAGGTCACGCACGCCATCGCGTCCGCGGTGGCGGGGTTCGCCCGCGCCGGCGACGTGATCGTCCTCGCCGGCGACATGGCGACGGGCAAGACCGCGTTCGCCCAGGGATTCGGGCGAGCGCTGGGGGTGGCCGAGCCGATCACGTCGCCGACGTTCACGCTCGTGCACAGCTACGACTGCGGCAAGCTGACCCTGCACCACGCCGATCTGTACCGACTCGAGCGCACCACCGAGGTCGCCGACCTGGCCCTGCTCGAGCTGGCCGAGTTCGACGGGATCGTGCTCGTCGAGTGGGGTGACGTCGCCCGCGGCAGCTTCGGCGATCATCTGGAGGTGCGACTCGATCTCGACCCCGACCTGGCGGACGACCCGGCCGGCGACCCGGCTGGTGACCCGGCTGGTGACGACGTGCGCCTGATCGAGATCGAGGCCGTCGGTACGAGCTGGACGAGTCGCTGGGACCGGTTGGCCGCGGCACTGGAGCCGTTCCGGTGCTGATCCTCGGGATCGAGACGGCCACCGCGCAGGTCAGCGTGGCGATCGGCGGGCACGAAGGCGTGATCGCGCTGTTCGAGGTGGCGCGCGGCCGACGCCACGCGGAGATCCTGGCGCCGGCGGTCGAGTTCGTGTGCCGCCAGGCCGACATCGAGCTCGACGAGCTCGGCGTGATCGCGGTCGACACGGGACCCGGCCTGTTCACCGGGATGCGGGTCGGGCTGGCCTCCGCGAAGGCGCTCGCCCAGGCGTTGCGCATCCCGATGATCGGGATCAGCTCGCTCGACCTGCTCGCGTTCCCCAACCGGCACACCGACCGCGTGGTCGTGCCCGTGATCGACGCCCGCAAGGGGGAGGTGTTCTGGGCGATGTACCGCCAGGTCCCCGGCGGGTTGCAGCAGGTCGCCCCACCGACCGTCGGGCCGGTCGACGACCTCGTCGCCGATCTGCTCGCCCGCAGCCAGGAAGCGCTGTGCATCGGCGACGGCGCCCACCGCTACCGGGAGGAGATCCTCGACGGGTACCACTGCGAGATCGGGGAGGACGCGCACCCGTCCGCGGCACCGCTCGTGCAGCTCGCCCACGCCCGCGCACTGCGCGAGGAGTGGGTCAACCCGCGCGAGATCACCGCCACCTACCTCCGTGCCCCGGACGCGCAGATCAACTGGTCGACGCGGGAGCGTCGGGCGTGAGCGTGCTCGCCCGGTTCCTCCAGCGCGACCCGAGCGGCGAGGTCGACGGGCCGGTCATCGAGCCCCTCCGGCGCCGTCATCTCGGTCAGGTGCTGCCGATCGAGGAGAGCTCGTACCCGACGCCGTGGTCCAGGGCGACGTTCGAGAGCGAGCTCGATCAGGTCCGCGGCGGTTCCCGCGAGTACCTCGTGGCGCGGCGCGGCCGTGCGGTGCTCGGCTACGCCGGGCTGTGGATCGTGCCGGACCCCGGCGGCGACCAGGCCCACGTGACCAACGTGACGGTCGACCCCGCCCACCGGCGCGAGGGGGTCGCCACGGCCCTCCTCGTCGAGCTGGCCCGCCGGGCGATCGACCGGGGGTGCGTGGCCTGGACGCTCGAGGTGCGGGTGTCCAGCACGGGCGCCCAGGAGCTGTACCGGTCGTTCGGGTTCGCGCCCGCCGGTGTGCGCACCCGCTACTACGAGAACACCGAGGACGCGATCGTGATGTGGTGCCACGACATCCACCTGCCCGAGTACCGGGCCCGGATCGAGGAGCTGGCGTGTACCCGGTGACCGCGGACACCCTCGTGCTCGGGATCGAGACGAGCTGCGACGAGACCGCCGCGGCCCTCGTGATGGGGGGTGCCGACGTGATCTCGAGTGTCGTGTCGAGCCAGGTCGACCTGCACGCCGACTTCGGCGGCGTGGTCCCCGAGATCGCCAGCCGGGCGCACCTCGACGTGCTCAACCCGGTGGTCGCCCGGGCGATCGTGGAGGCGGGCGTCGACGAACGCCGGATCGACGCGGTGGCGTGCACGGTCGGGCCGGGCCTGATCGGCGCGCTGCTCGTCGGGGTGTCGGCGGCGAAGGCGTTCGCCCTGGCGTGGGACGTCCCGTTCGTGGCGGTCAACCACATGGAGGCGCACCTCTACGCGGCGTTCCTGGAGGACCCGACGCTGGAGTTCCCACTCGTCGTGCTGCTCGTCTCCGGCGGCCACACGATGATCGTCGAGATGCGCGACCACGGCGACTACACGCTGCTCGGCCGCACGATCGACGACGCCGCCGGGGAGGCGTTCGACAAGGTCGCCCGGTTCCTCGACCTCGGCTACCCGGGCGGGCCGGCGATCGACGCCGCCGCGCTCGAGGGCGACCCGGAGGCGATCCGGTTCCCGCGGGCGATGCTCGACGACGGTCTCGACGTCAGCTTCAGCGGACTGAAGACCGCGGTCATGAACCACGTCCGCCGCAACCCCGACGTGTCGTCCGCCGACGTCGCCGCGTCGTTCCAGGCGGCGGTGGTCGACGTGCTCGTCACCAAGGCCCGCCGGGCGGCCCGTCAGGTCGGGGCGACCGGCATCGTGCTCGGCGGGGGCGTCGCCGCCAACTCGTTGTTGCGCGAGGAGCTGCTCGGGGCGTGCGCCGCCGACGACCTGCAGGGGTTCCTCCCCAGCCGCGAGATGTGCACCGACAACGCGGCGATGATCGCCGCCGCCGGCTGGCACCGCCTCCGCATCGACGGCCCCAGCCCCCTCGACACCGGCGCCCACCCCAACCTCGCCCTCCCCCTTCGCCCCTGACGCGTCCGAACGCGTCTGGGCTGTCGTTGCCACCGTCGGTGGCACCAACAGCAGCCCGGACGGGTGGTGTCCCTGCACGGGACTAGTTTCTCGGTGCAGTGAGCAGGTACGCAGATTCCACCGAGTTCGTCGACGATCCGGGGGCGGTGGCGACGATGACGACGCCGCGGCCTGCGGGCCACGGTGAGGTGCGGGCGTACGACTGGATCCGGCACCACGCCGACAACCGGCCGGGCAAGGAGGCGGTCCGCGAGCTCGGCACCGGCCGGAGCTTCACGTACCGCGAGCTCGACCGACGAGCCGACGCGATGGCGGCGTACTTCGCGTCGCTCGGGATCCGCCGCGGTGACCGGGTCGGCGTCCTCGCCCACAACGGGGTGGAGTACTTCGACGTCCAGTCCGCGTGCGCCCGCACGGGAGCGATCTGCGTGCTGTTGAACTGGCGGCTCACGGTCAGCGAGCTGGAGTACATCGTGAACGACAGCTCTCCGACGCTGCTCGTGCACGACGTGTCGTTCGCCGAGTCCGCCGGGGAGCTGCGACACCGCTGCGGCATCGCCGCGCTGCTCGAGATCGACGGCGGCGCCGCCGACAGCGCCTACGAGACCGCCGTCACGACGCACTCGGGCGCCGCGAGCTCGTTCGAGCCGGTCACGCTCACCCACGACGACGTCGTCACGATCATGTACACGTCGGGCACGACCGGGCTGCCGAAGGGGGCGATGATCACCCACGGCATGAACTTCTGGAACTGCGTCAACCTCGGCATCCCGGCCGGGATCGGCCTCGACACCGTGCACCTCAACGTGCTCCCGCTGTTCCACACCGGTGGGCTCAACTGCTACAGCAACCCGGTGCTGCACGCCGGCGGCACCGTCGTGCTCCTGAAGCAGTTCGACCCGGGCGAGACCCTGCGGGTGCTCGGCGACCCCGAGCAGGGGATCACCCACTTCTTCGCCGTCCCGGCGCCGTACCAGTTCATGATGCAGCACCCCGACTTCGCCGACACCGACCTGTCCCGCCTGCGCATGGCAGGCGTCGGCGGGGCACCGTGCGCGCTGACGATCATGGAGGCCTGGACCGAGCGTGGCGTGCTGCTGGCGCAGGGGTTCGGGATGACCGAGACCAGCCCGTCGTGCATCTTCCTCGATCCGGGCGACGCGCTCCGCAAGATCGGCTCGACCGGCAAGGCGCTGATGCACACCGAGTTCCGGATCGTGAACGACGCCGGCGTCGACTGCGGCCCCGACGAGGTCGGCGAGCTGTGGGTCGCCGGGCCGAACATCACCCCGGGGTACTGGAACAAGCCGGAGGCGACGGCGAACGCGTTCGCCGGCCGCTGGCTGAAGACCGGCGACGCGGCCCGGGTCGACGACGACGGCTTCGTCTACATCGTCGACCGCTGGAAGGACATGTACATCTCGGGGGGCGAGAACGTGTACCCCGCCGAGGTCGAGAACGTCCTGTACCAACTCCCCGAGGTCGCCGAAGCCGCCGTCATCGGCGTCCCGGACGAGCGGTGGGGCGAGGTCGGTCTGGCGGTCGTCGCGCTGAAGCCGGGCGCCGAGCTCGACCGCGCCCGGGTCCAGGAGCACTGCGTCGAGCGGCTCGCCAAGTTCAAGGTGCCGAGCGACGTCGCGATCGTCGAGGCGCTGCCCCGCAACGCGACCGGCAAGGTGCTCAAACGCGAGCTCCGCACCCGGTTCGTCGACGCGGACGCGCCGACCATCTCCTGAGCGACGTCCGGTCGCACTCCCGGATGCACTCCTGATCGCTGTCGTTCGCCGGTACCGTCGAGTGTCGTGGAACATGTCGTGGAGACGGTGATCGCGCCGCGCGCGCCGCTGCGGATCGGCGGGTTCGAGCCGGTCGCGCCGGTGGTGCTGGCGCCGATGGCCGGGGTGACGAACGCCGCGTTCCGCGAGGTGTGCCGGTCGTTCGCGCCCGGTCTCGTGTACGTGAACGAGATGGTGATGGCGACCGCGGTCGTGCACCGCCACGACAAGCCCGGGAACGACAAGACCCGCCGGATGATGACGTTCGGCCCCGACGAGCGGCCCCGGAGCCTCCAGATCTACGGCAGCGACCCCGAGATGCTCGGGCGGGCGGTGCGCCAGGTCTGCGACGACGGCACCGTGGACCACGTCGACCTGAACTTCGGGTGCCCGGCGGCCAAGGTGACCCGCAAGGGTGGCGGCGCGGCCGTGCCCGCTCGTCCCAACCTGCTGCGGGCGGTCGTGCGGGCCGCCGTGCGGGCGGCGGCCCCGGCCGGGGTGCCCGTCACGGCGAAGTTCCGGATGGGGATCCGCGACGACCTGCTCACGCACCGCCGCACCGGCGAGATCTGCGCCGAGGAGGGGGTCGCGTGGATCGCCCTCCACGCCCGCACCGCGGAGCAGCACTACGCCGGCGAGGCCCGGTGGGAGGCGATCGCCGAGCTGAAGGATGCGGTCCCCGACGTCCCCGTGCTCGGCAACGGCGACATCTCGGAGGCCGCCGACGCGGTGGCGATGATGGCCGCCACCGGCTGCGACGGGGTGGTGGTCGGCCGCGGGTGTCTGGGCCGCCCGTGGCTGTTCGCCGACCTCGTCGCCGCGCTGAACGATCGGCCGGTGCGGCCCGCTCCGAGTCTCGGTGAGGCGATGGTCGTGATGGCCGATCACGCCCGCCGACTCGTCGCCCAGCTCGACGGGTACGGCGGCCCACGACACAGCGGGGAGGAGCTCGCGCTGCGCGACTTCCGCAAGCACACGTCGTGGTACCTCACCGGCTACCCGGTCGGGCCCGAGGCCCGGCGTCGGTTCTCGATGGTGTCGAGCCTCGCCGAGCTGGAGGATCTCGTCGCCGGCCTCGACCCCGACCTGCGGCTGGTGGAGGGCGGCGAGCGCATCAAGCGGGGTCACACCAACGGTCCGCGAAAGGTCGCCCTCCCCGACGGGTTCCTCGACGACCTCGACAGCGACGCGGTGCCCGACGACGACAGCGTGATGGCGATCTCCGGTGGCTGAGCGCGTGCTCCTGGCGTCGGCATCCCCTCGTCGGCACGAGCTGCTGACGTCGATCGGGGTCGCGTTCGACGCCGTCGCCCCGGACGTCGACGAGACCCATCACGTCGGCGAACGACCGACCGACTACGTCGCCCGGCTCGCCGTCGCCAAGGCCCGGGCCGTGCCGGCGCCTCCCAGGACCCTCGTCGTCGCCGCCGACACGACCGTCGCGCTCGACGGGGACGTGCTCGGCAAGCCGCTCGACTCGGCCGACGCCCGCCGGATGCTCGAACGGCTGTCGGGCCGGACCCACCACGTGCACACGGGTGTGGCGGTCGCCTCGGACGATCGGGTGGAACACGTCGTCGTCACCACCGCGGTGACGTTCGCGACGCTGACCCCGGCCGATGTCGACTGGTACGTCGCCACCGGCGAACCGATGGACAAGGCCGGCGCGTACGGGCTGCAGGGCGCGGCCGGCGTCCTCGTGGCCGGCGTCGACGGGAGCGTGAGCAACGTGATCGGCCTGCCGCTCGCCGAGCTGGCCGGACTCGTGGCCCGGTTCGACCGCCGCTTGCTCGGGCCCGTCACCGGTTGAGCGTGACGACCAGCGCCAGGGCGAGCGCGGCGCCGATGCCGATCGTGGTGGCGAGGCCGACGACCCACGTCGCGGTGGGGTGGGTCGGGCTGGACCCCTCGCGGAGCGGGCCGTGCAGCTCCTCGTAGTGGGTGCCGGCCCACGCCAGCAGCGCGCCGCCGAAGGCGACCTGCACGATGCCGAGCACGCCGAACAGGGGGGCCGCGTCCTCGGCGGCCCAGCGCCCCAGCAGTGCACCGGCGACCATCGTGGCGATCGCCGTCCGCTCCCACGCCAGCGCGGTGCGTTCGTGCTGCAAGCCGGCGTCGAACACCCGATCGGGCCGCGGCGGGTGGGCGGACGTCGGTCTCATCGCGCCTGGTCGACGACGAACAGCACGACCGCGGCGACGGCGAACACGGCGATCGCGTAGGCGACGAACTGGGGCAGGCGCGACGTCGGGAGCGGCTCGCCGAGCCGCATCGCCACCTCGGAGCGGTACCACCGCCGGAACGAGGTCGCCGCGGTGAAGAACCCGAGCGCCAGCAGGGCGAGGCCGAGGGCTTCGGAGCCGAGCGCGTCGGGCAGCAGGTGGATCGCGGCGAGGCCGCCGGCGGCGAGCGCGAGCGCCGTACGGACCCACGCCAGGAACGTGCGCTCGTTGGCGAGCGTGAAGCGGTAGTCGGGGTCGGTCCCGACGGTGCGCGGGTCGGAGCGACCCGTGCGGGGTCGACCCGGCCAGGATCGTTGCGGTGCCGTTCGGGCCACGGCGCCACGTTAGCGAGGCCGCGCCTCGGCGAACCGCCGCCAGGAACCGCGACGCCTGTTAGCACTCTCGGGTTGCGGTTGCTAACGGTGCCCTCCGTGACCTAGCATTGGCACTCGCACGAGTCGAGTGCTAACGGATCGCATTTCGATCGATCCCCCAACCAATCAGCCATGACCCAACGGAGGGTATGCACCAATGAACCTGAAGCCGCTGGATGACCGCATCGTCGTCAAGCCGAACGATGCCGAGGAGCGCACCGCGTCGGGTCTCGTGATCCCCGACACCGCCAAGGAGAAGCCGCAGCAGGGCTCCGTCCTGGCCGTCGGTCCGGGGAAGCGCTCCGACCAGAGCGGTGAGCTCATCCCCATGGACGTCAAGGCCGGTGACACGGTCCTGTATTCGAAGTACGGCGGCACCGAGGTGACCGTCGACGGCGACGACCTGCTCGTGCTGTCGGCCCGCGACGTGCTCGCGATCGTGGAGAAGTGAGGAACGACACATGGTGAAGATCCTCAAGTTCGACGAACAGGCCCGCCGGGCACTCGAGCACGGTGTCGACAAGCTCGCCGACGCCGTCAAGGTCACGATCGGCCCGAAGGGTCGCAACGTGGTGCTCGACAAGAAGTGGGGCGCCCCCACGATCACGAACGACGGTGTCTCGATCGCCAAGGAGATCGAGCTCGAGGACCCGTTCGAGAACATGGGTGCCCAGCTCGTCAAGGAAGTGGCGACCAAGACCAACGACGTGGCCGGTGACGGCACGACCACGGCGACGGTGCTCGCGCAGGCGATGGTGCACGTCGGCATGCGCAACGTGGCCGCCGGTGCCAACCCGATGGGCCTGAAGAAGGGCATCGAGAAGGCGGTCGCCGCCGCGGTCGAGTCGATCAAGTCACAGGCCAAGGACGTCGACGACAAGTCCGACGTCGCCGCCGTGGCGACGATCTCGGCCGCCGACCCGTCGATCGGCGAGGTCATCGCGGACGCGATCGACAAGGTCGGCAAGGACGGCGTGGTGACCGTCGAGGAATCGAACACGTTCGGCACCGAGCTCGACTTCACCGAGGGCATGCAGTTCGACAAGGGCTACATGTCGCCGTACTTCGTGACCGACCCCGAGCGCCAAGAAGCGGTGCTCGAGGACACCTACATCCTGCTCGTGTCGTCGAAGATCTCGACCGTGCAGACCCTGCTCCCGGCGCTCGAGGCCGTGATGAAGACCGGCAAGCCGCTCGTCATCGTCGCCGAGGACATCGAGGGCGAGGCGCTCGCCACCCTCGTGGTGAACAAGATCCGCGGCACGTTCAACGCCGCCGCGGTGAAGGCCCCCGGCTTCGGCGATCGCCGCAAGGCGATGCTGCAGGACATGGCCGTCCTCACCGGCGGTCAGGTCATCAGCGAAGAGGTCGGTCTCAAGCTCGAGAACGTGACCCTCGACCTGCTCGGCACCGCCAAGCGCGTCATCATCACCAAGGACGAGACCACCATCGTCGACGGTGGTGGCGACTCGGACGACGTGACCGGCCGGGTGAACCAGATCAAGGCCGAGATCGACAACACCGACTCGGACTGGGACCGCGAGAAGCTCCAGGAGCGCCTCGCCAAGCTGGCCGGCGGTGTGGCGGTCATCCAGGTCGGCGCGGCCACGGAGGTCGAGCTCAAGGAGAAGAAGCACCGCATCGAGGACGCCGTCTCGGCGACGCGAGCGGCCATCGAGGAAGGCGTGGTCGCCGGCGGCGGCACCGCCCTGGTCCGGGCCCGCGGGGCCGTGGCCGACGTCGTCGCGTCGCTCGAGGGCGACGAGGCGACCGGTGCCAAGCTGGTGTGGGAGGCGCTCGTCGCGCCGGCCCGCCAGATCGCGGCCAACGCCGGCCTCGAGGGCTCGGTGTTCGTCAACCGGATCGAGGCCGAGACCGGCACGGTCGGCCTCAACGCCATGACCGGCGAGCTCGAGGACCTCGTCAAGATCGGTGTCATCGATCCCGCCAAGGTGACCCGCGCGGCGCTGCAGAACGCGGCGTCGATCGCGGCGCTCGTGATCACCACCGAGGCGCTCATCGCCGACAAGCCCGAGCCGCCGGCGCCGATGCCGGCCGGTGGTGGCGACATGGGCATGGGTGGCATGGGTGGCATGGGCGGCATGATGTGACCATGCGTCACCCGTGACGGTAGTGCGGAATACCGGGACGGGAGCGCCGGTTGCTACCGGTATCCCCCCGACGACCCCGGGCCCCACGGCCCGGGGTCGTACCCGTTTTCGGGGCCGGTAGCGTGCGGCGCATGGGCCGAACGCGGGGGACCGAGCGGGCGCGGCGCCCGTTCTGGCTGCACCAGGCCGCCGAGTACCTCCTGGGCATCGTGCTCGTGCTGCAGGGCTTGCAGATGCCAGAGCCCGCCCTGCCATCGGTGGCGGGCGTGCTCGTCATCGTGAATGCCGCCAGCGCCCGTGGTCCCCTCGGCGCGTTCCGCCTCCAGTCCCGGGCCGTGCACCGCATCGCCGACCTGGTCGTGATCGGGCTGCTGCTCGCGGCCGCCGCCCAGCCGTGGGTCTCGGTCGACAACGCGTCCCGCGGGATCATGGCGGTGATCGCCGGCGTGCTCGCCGTGGTGTGGTGGTACACCGACTACGCCGAACGGGTCGAGCGCCGCGCCCGCCGCGAGGCCCAGGCCGGCCCGCGCAGCGAGGAGATCGGCCGCTCCGCCGGCCGCGTCGCCGGCAACCTCGTCAACGAGTGGAAGCGCCGCAACCCGTGAACACGGAAATCGTTGCACCCGCCACGCAACGCGGCTAGGTTCACGGCGTTTCGTCGAGTGCGCCCGTGGGTGGGCACAGGAGGTCCGTCATGATCAGAACTCGCTTCGGCGCACGATCGCGCCAACGCGCCGCGGTCATCGCAGCCACCGTCGGCCTCGCCGTCACGGGTGCGCTGGCGGCCTCGGTGCCCGTCGCGCACGCCGATCCCGAGCCGGTGTTCGACCTCGACGTCGTCGCCTCGGCGTGTGCCGACACGCTGTTCTGGCAGCCGACGCTCGAGTCGCAGCCCGGTGTCAGCTGGCGCGGCGAGTTCGAGCTGACACTGGAAGGCGACGGCGGCGCGCACGGGACCACCGCCACCCTCGACAAGAACGATCGGGGCTATGACGAGATCGCCAACATCTGGAACATCGACCCCTTCACCGCCGTCGACTGGGGAGCGCTCGGCGCCAACCCGCGCCTGTCGGTCGAATGGACGTACGGCCTCGACGACGACGCGTCGAACACCGAGACCGGTACGGCGTTCAGCATCCCGGTCGACCCGTGGACCGGGCCGACGCTCACCGTCGGGTCGGGCACCCAGGCCGATCCGTTCATCGTGTCGACGCCCGCTCAGCTGGACGAGATGCGGTGCCACGCCGGCACCCCGACGTGGTTCACCCTCGCCAACGACATCGACCTCGCCGGGGTCGACAACTTCTTGCCCCTCGGCCACAACGACTCCGACTACTACATGCGCGGTGTGATCGACGGCGGCGGGCACACGATCTCGAACATGACCATCGACCTCCCGCAGAGTGAGCGGGTCGGGTTCATCGCCCGGGGCGAGGGCGTGGCGATCCGTGACCTCACCTTCCAGGGCGCGAGCGTCCGAGGCCTTTACGGCTCCGCCGACGTCGGCGTGGTCGGTGGTCAGATCTACAACCACGCCGTGCTCACCGACGTCGCGGTGCTGGACTCCCAGGTGGCCGCCCGCAACGACGCCGGCCTCGTGATCGGCCAGAGCCGCCGTCTCGTCGTGCAGCGTCTGACGGTCGACGGCGACGTGGTGCTCACCCCCGAGCCGTACCGCGGTGATCCGGGGCGCCCGGGCGACATCGACGAGTTCCGGGCCAACATGAGCACCGTCGGTGGCGTCTTCGGCGAGACCGAGGAGGGTGCCGTGATGGACGTCGTGGCCGACGTGAGGATGACGGGTGAGGCTCGTCAGCTGAACGAGGTCGGCGGCTTCGCCGGTGAACCGGACGAGGAGCTGCTGCTCCACGGTGTCGACGCCCGCATCGTGATCGACGTGGTCGCCGAGCGCACCGGAACGACGGGGAGCGCCGTCGGCGGGGTGTTCGGCGATTACGGCTTCGACGACGGCACCTTCATCGTCGACTCGCACTTCGACATCGACATGACCATCACCGCCCCGGCCACCGGCGACGACATCTTGTTCCGTCAGATCGGTGGCATCGCCGGTGCCCCGGAGGAGGGCGGTGCGTACCGCTCGTCGTTCACCGGCTCGATCACCCTCGACACGAGCGCCGCGACCGGCCTCGTCACGGTCGAGCGGATCGGCGGTGCCTTCGGGTACGTGCGCAGCACGACCTACCACACGTTCCTGTCCGAGAGTCACGTCGACATCGACGTCACGATCATCGGCGACGCCGAGCAGGTCGGCGCGCTGGCCGGGCACTCGGAGTCCGCCGCCTACCAGGACGTCCGCGTCGACGGATCGGTGTCGGTGTCCGGTGACGGCACGCTGGTCGGCGGGTTGATCGGCGAAGTCAACGAAGCAGGTGCTGGTCCGGCCAACTTCCTCGACTCCGTCGTCTTCCGTGGCATGGTCGACGTCGGTACCGAGGTCGCCGACGTCGGCACGCTGTTCGGCAACGACGCCGACTTCGGTGCGCTGGTGACCAACACCTGGTGGGACTCGTCGATCAACGGCGAGACCACGACCGATCGCGACCTGCCCGGCTCGCCGGCGACCCCGGCCCAGTTGGGTGATCTCGACTGGCTGGTCGACCAGGGCTTCGCCGCCAGCGTGTGGTGCGTCGAGGGAGGCATCCCCGCCGTCCTGACGCTCCGGGGGACGGTGTGCGACGTGCCGCCGGAGCCGGACCCGGATCCCGACCCGGACCCGACGCCGCCGGCCTTCAACCCGGTCACCCCGCGACGGGCCCTCGACACCCGTCCGACGGGGCCGCTGGCGGCCGGCACCGAGGTGGCGGTCTCCATCGGCGGCGTCGGCGGCGTGCCCGCCGACGCGGCGAGCGTGGCGCTCAACGTCACCGCCGTCGAACCGGTCGAGGCCGGCTTCGTGTCGGTGTACCAGTGCGGTGGGTCGCCCGACACGTCGAACCTCAACTACCCGGCCGGCGAGACGGTCGCCAACGCCGTGATCGTCGGGCTCGACGGCGACGGCGACATCTGCGTGTTCACCTCGGCCGAGACCCAGGTGCTCGTCGACGTGTTCGCCTGGTTCACCGAGGAGATCGCACCGGTGATCCCCGATCGTCTGCTCGACACGCGCGCCACCGGTGGGCCGGTGGCGGCGGGCTCGACCACCTCGGTGCCCGTCGCCGGCCTGGCCGGTGTGCCGTCGGACGCGTCGGCGGTGGTCGTCAACGTGACCGTCGTCGAGGCGGGCGAGCCCGGGTTCGCCACCGTGTTCGCCTGCGGTGCGCTCCCGGAGGCATCCAACGTCAACTACGCCACCGGCACCACCCGGGCGAGCATGGTCGTCACCGACCTGTCCGCCGACGGTGAACTCTGCATCTTCTCGTCGGGCTCGGCCCACTATCTCGTCGACGTGTTCGCCC
>SKSP01000461.1 GCA_007122945.1 Ilumatobacteraceae bacterium
GCACCGGGTCGACGAGCACCGGGTCGACGGGCGACGGGTCGACGGGCGACGGGATCCGCGCGCTCACGGGCGGGGGCGGCGTGTACGGACGTCCCGCCGTCTCCCCCGACGGGCGGTGGGTCGCCTTCGTCGGCCACGACGACCCGCTGACCCAACCGCAGAACGCACACGTCGGGGTCGTGTCGATCGAGGGCGGCGAGCACCGCTGGCTCACCACCGCGATCGACCGGACGTTCGGGTCGTACACGGCGCCGCAGACCCCCCGGTGGCTCGACGCCACCACCTTGTTGGCGAACGCCGAGGACCGCGGCGACACGCACCTGTACCGGGTCCCGCTCCACGGGGGCGACCCCGAGCGCATCACCCACGGCGCGGCCACGTGCTGCGGCGCCGACGCGAGGGCCGGCACGATCGCGTACGTCAGGTCGACCGTCGAGCACCCCGGCGAGATCCACGTGCTGCGCGACGGCAGCGACTGGCCGATCACGTCGCTGACCCGCCGCGGCTCGGGATGGGAGCGGTTCGCCGTGCGGTGCACGACCCCGAACCACGCCGGCGAGCACGACGAGATCGACGCCTGGATCGTGCGGCCGGCCGACTTCGACCCGTCGCACCGCTACCCGGTGCTCCTCAACGTGCACGGCGGGCCGATGACCCAGTACGGCGAGACGTACTTCGACGAGGCCCAGATGCAGGCCGCCGCCGGGTTCGTGGTCGTGATGTCCAACCCGCGGGGCGGCACGGGTCGCGACACGGCGTGGTTGCAGTCGATCATGGGGCCCAAACACCCGGTCGCACCGGGTTCGGGGTGGGGCACGGTCGACCTCGACGACGTGCTCGCCGTGCTCGACGCCACGCTCGAGCGGTACGAGTTCTGCGACCCCGACCGGGTGGGGATGCTCGGCGGCAGCTACGGGGGGTACATGGCGACGTCGCTCGCCGCCCGGCACGGTGACCGGTTCCGGGCGATCTGCTCCGAGCGGGCGGTGAACAACATGCTCACCGAGGAGTGGTCGAGCGACGTCGGGAGCAGCTTTCGCATCGAGCACGGCCCGAGCGTCGTCGACGACCCCGACGAGTACATCCGTCTCTCCCCCGCCCGGCTGGCCCGCGACATCACCGTTCCGATGCTCGTCATCCACGCCGAGGACGACCTGCGCTGCCCGATCAACCAGGCCGAGGAGTTGTGGATGACGCTGCGCCTGCTCGGCCGCGACGTCACCTTCTACCGCTTCCCCGGCGAGGGTCACGAGCTGTCGCGCACGGGCTCGCCGGTGCACCGTCGGATGCGGGCCGAGATCATCCTCGACTACTTCGCCGAGCGCCTGGCCGAGCGGCCGGGTGACACCGGGCCGTGAGCCGCTCGTGGGCCGCCGCGCTCGTCGTCGCCCTCGCTGTCTCGCTGGCGGCGTCGACGGGCGCCGGCGGCGCGACGCGCGTGGCGGACGCCTCGGCGCCCGGCGCCGACGGACGATCGCCGACGACACCGTGGCGTGACGCCACGATCGCCGTCGAGCTGCTGACCGAAGGCCTGACCGACGTGGCCGACGCGGTCGACGACGTCCTCGCGGTCGGCGGCGACGTCGTCGCGACCACGCCGACGGGGGTCGTGCTCGCCCGGGTGCCGCTCGTCGCGGTCGGCGGGCTGCAGGACCGGACGGCGGCCTACGTCCGCACCCCGATGCACCTCGACGTCCGGCCGCAGGAGAATCCGCTGAGCGGCCCCAACGTCGGCGCCCACGTCGAGGTGACGGCGGCCGACAGCTGGCACGCGGCGGGCGCGACCGGTGCCGGCGTCCGGATCGGGGTGATCGACTTCTTCAACGTGCCCGCCTACTGGGACTCCGACGAGATGGGACCCGAACCGGTGCCGAACGTGACGGCGAAGTGCTTCGACGTCGGGAACGACTGCGTCGGCGAGTTCTTCGCGTCGACGCCAGCGTTCGGCGACGACCACGGTCCGGCGGTCGTCGAGATCCTCCGCGACATGGCGCCGGACGCGGAGATCTACGTCGGGCGAGCGACGACCGAGAGCGATTACTACGCGCTCGTCGACTGGTTCGCGGACAACCGCGTGCGCATCGTCAACCGATCACTCGGGAGCCGCTACGACGGGCCCGGCGACGGTCGGGGGGCGCTCACCTCGGTCGCCGACTACGCCGTCGGACGCGGCATCACCTGGTTCAACTCGGCGGGCAACAGCGGCATCGACCGCTACTACCGGCAACCGGTGCGCATGGTCGGTGACGCGGTCGCCTTCGGGCCGAGCGGCTCGAACACGTGGCTGCCGTTCAACGGGTGCATCGCGCTCGGCGGTGTCCGATGGGCGGGCGACTGGGACCTCCCTCCCGCACAGCGCACGGACTACGACGCCTTCATCTTCCAGGCACCCGTCGGGAACCCCGCCGCCGGCCAGCTGTTCGCGTCGTCGACGGCCCGTCAGACCGCCGGCGCGCCACCGCTCGAGACGTTCGCCGTGGGCAGCGCGTGCCCGGCGGACGGCACCCAGTTCTTCCTGCGGATCGAGTTGGTGTCGGGGAGCCCGGCGGGCGACGTCATCGAGGTGCTCGACTACGCCGACGGGATCGGCGCCCACACGCAGGGCCCGTTCTCGGCAGCGACACCGGTGGTGGATTCGCGCAACCCGGGCGTGGTCGCGGTCGGGGCGGTCGACCCGCCCGACAGCGGGATGATCGGTGCCTACAGCTCGCAGGGCCCCACGAACGACGGTCGCGTCAAGCCCGACGTCGCGGCGCCGTCGGGCGCCGACAGCGTCACGTTCGGCGCGACGTTCTCGGGGACGAGCGCGTCCGCGCCGGTGGTCGCGGGCGGTGCCGCGCTGCTGCTCCAGCGGGGCCTCGCCGCCGATGCCCGATCGCTCGGCGACCTCGTGCGGCACACGGTCGTGGACCGCGGACCGGCCGGGCGCGACAACCAGTACGGCACCGGCGAGTTCCGGCTCCCGGCGCCGCCCGCGGCACCGGCCGAGATCGCGCCGTCGCGCTACGTGCCCCTCGACGCGCCGACCCGGGTCCTCGACACCCGACCCACCTCGCCGATCGGTCCGTCGGCGCTCATCGGCGACCCGTGGGCCGGTCGGATCGTCGATCTCCCGGTCAGCGCGATCCCCGGCGTGGGCCACGACGGGACCGACCCGGCCGAGGTCACCGCGGTCGCCGCCAACGTGACCGTCGTCGGCGCCGAGCGCCCGGGGTTCACCCAGGCGTTCCCGACCCGGCGGGCGACGCTGGCCGGGTTCTCCAACTCCAACGTCGACGCCGCCGGCCAGACCCGACCGAACCTGATGATCGTGCCGGTCGGCGCCGACGACCGCTACTCGATCTACACGACGTCGGGGGGCCACCTGCTCGTCGACGTCCTCGGGACGTTCACCGCCGCCGACGGCGCCGTCCCCGACGGCCGGTTCGTGGGTGTCGAGCCCGCTCGACGCGTCCTCGACACCCGTACGATCGGCGCTCCGCTCGCCTCGGGTGAGGTCGTGTCGTTCCCGGTGCCCGACGCCGTCGACCCGGCCGACGTCACGGCACTCGTCGTCAACGTGACCGCGACGCAGGCCGCCGGGCAGGGGTTCGTGCAGGCGTTCCCGGCCGGCCGCGACGACGAGATCGGGCGCACCTCGACGCTCAACCTCACCGACGGCGCGACCGTGGCCAACACGGTGATCGTGCCCGTCGGGGGCGCCGGCCCGGATGCCGTGAGCCTGTTCGCCGAGCTCGGACCGGGCGGGTCGACGCACGTGATCGCCGACGTGACCGGCTACATCACCGCCGGGACCGCTCCGTCGTCCACGTCCGGTCGCTTCGTCCCGGTACGGCCGGGCCGCGCCTTCGACTCGCGCGCGCTCGGCGGTCCCCTGCCGTCGGGGTCGACGGCCGACGTCCGGGCCACCGACGTGCCCGGCGTCGAGCTCCCCGCGTCGACGTCCGCCGTGGTGTGGAACTTCACCGCCACCGGCACGACGAACCCCGGATTCCTCGGTGGGTGGCCCGCCGACGGCCCCGAACCGGCCACGTCGTCGCTCAACTGGACGCAGGCCGGCACGACCATCGCCAACGCCGGCATCGTCGCCGCGGCACCCGATGGCACGATGCGCATCCGTGTCGACGGCGGGCCGTTCGTCGCCGGCGCCCCGCTCACGCACGCCGTCATCGACGTGTTCGGCTACTTCAGCTGACCGTGGTCGTCTCGGCGGGCCTGGGCGGGAGGGTCGCCCGGATCGTCGTCGGTGACCTCGCCCGGGTCGTCGGGCAGGCCGATCACGTCGTAGCGCAGGCGGACGCGGGCGCCGTCGGGCCACGACTCGAGCTCGACCGACGCCGGGACGACGGCACCGACCGCGGCGCCGAAGCGGGCGAGGTCGTCCTCGTCGACGTCACGTGCCATGGCACAAGCGACGAGCAGCTCCGACGTCGGCTCGGCGACGGTGAGGCCGACCTTGACCGGTCCGACGCCGTCGACGAACCAGACCGAGAGCCAGACCGGACCGGTGTGGAGCTCCTCGACCGCGACGAGGAGGTCCGCCGGGACAGCTGGCGCACCGACACCGGCGTAGACGCGCTGGGCATCCTCGGCGCCGA
>SKSP01000295.1 GCA_007122945.1 Ilumatobacteraceae bacterium
CACCGCCGACCTCACCGCCGATCCCGTAGAGCGCGATCGACACCTCACCCTCGGCCGGGACGTAGATCCGCTGCCCGTCGGCGAGCGGCGCGGCCAGGTTGAGGGCGTCCAGCTCGGCGTCGGCGAGCGGACCGCCAGCGGCCGTGAGCGCCGCCACGACGCGCTCGTCGGACGCGAGTTCGTGGACGCCGGGATCGGCGACCGCCCCGGCGACGTGGACCCAGATCGTCCGCGGCTCCGCGACGCTGGTGGGTGCGCCGACGAGCGTCACGACCGGGAGATCGTCGGAACCGAGATCGAGCGCGACGGGCGGACCGGCCCGCCCGGCCGCCGACGGCGCCGGCGCCTGCAGCGCCCAGACCAAGCCGGCCAGCGCGGCCAGGCATCCGATCACCGTGACCGCGAGGCGGGCCGGACCGAACCAACGCACCCACGCCGCGACGACGGCGGTCGACGGACGAGCTGGCGGACGAGCGAGCGGACCGGTGGTGGACGGTCTCGGGGACGGTCTGGGGGACGGTGGCACGGCGACCTCCCACGGTGGCACCGGGTGGGTGCACGGCATCAGGGGGAGGTCGGTCCGCGCACCCTACCCACCCGTCCCGCCCGCCCGCCCCACCCCCACGAACCGTCCGCGCCGATCGACCGGATCCGGTCGATCGCGGCGGACGGAACGGGCGGCGCGGCGCGGCGTCAGAAGATGACGGCGGTGAGCTTGCGGCGGTACTGGGCCGTGCGCGGGTCGTCGGGACCCATCAGCTCGAGGATGTCGAGGAACTGCTGGCGGGCGTCCTCGTCGTCCTTGACCCGGTCGAGCAACGCCGTCAGCGTGGCGTCGTGGTCGTCGGGAGGGCGGCTGCCGAGGCGGGCCGCGGCGGCGATCCGGCGTGTCTCGTCGTTCTCGGGGATGCGCGCCAGCAACTCCAGCGCGTCGGCGTGGTCGCCCCGCTGCACGAGGAGATCGGCGAGCGCCACGACGGCGCCCTCGTGACCCGGGTCGATGTCGAGCGCGGCCCTCAGGCTCACCTCGTCGCCCGCCGCGACCAGCGCGGCGATGTTCGAATCGGAGGGCGACGGGAGCAGCTTGGCGACGAACTCCTCGACCGCGTGCTGGGGCAGGGCCCCCATGAAACCGTCCACGACCTGGCCGTCACGCAGCGCGTACACCGCGGGGATCGACTGGACCCGGAACGCCTGGGCGATGCCGGGGTTCTCGTCGACATTGACCTTGGCGAGCACGGCCTGACCACCCGTGGCGTCGATCACCGACTCGAGGATCGGCCCGAGCGTCTTGCACGGGCCGCACCACGGTGCCCACAGGTCGACCACCACCGGGGTGGTGTGCGACCGCTCGACGATCTCGCTCTCGAAGGTTGCGTCGGTGACGTCGATGACCATGCGGGGCACCCTACCGGGGCACTCGGTCCCGCGAGCCGGGACCATCGTCCCTGGTGGAGCGGGTTCCACCGCTCTACGCTGGCATCAGGGCGGGGGCCGAGGCGCCGACAGCGTCGACCCGACCGACAGGAGGCAACCACATGTTCGACACGGTGATCGTCCCGGTGGACGGATCGGATTTCTCGTGGCGGGCGCTGGGCCCCGCCCGTGCGTTGGCGACGCAGTGCGACGCGAAGGTCGAGGTGCTCCAGGTCGTGGTGCTCCCCGACGACGTCGTCCATGCCGAGGGCCTCATCGCCGAGCAACTCGAGCGCGCCGACGGCATCTCCCCCGACGACGTCGTCGTCTCGGTGGTGGTCATGGGCGATTCGATCGCCTCCACGATCGCCGGTCACGTCGAGCACGCCGAAGGAGCGGTGGTCGTGATGAGCAGCGTCGGACGCGGCCGGACCGCGGCCCTGATCGGCAGCATCGCCGAGGAGCTCCTGGGTGAGCTGTTCGGACCGGTCGTCATCGTCGGACCGGACTCGAAGCTCGACATGGCGGACTTCAGCGGCGAGCTGATCATCCCGGTCGACGGCTCCGACACGTCCGAGACCGCCCTCGCCCTCGGTGGGGCCTGGGGCATCGAGCTCCACGCGCGGCCCTGGGTGGTCACCGTCAACGAGTCCGGGGAGATCGTCACCGGTGACGCCTCGGAGAGCTCGTACCCCTCGCGCCTGGCGCACCAGCTCGGCGCACAGACCAAGCGCGAGGTGGAGTTCGAGGTGCTGCACGGCAAGCCCGAGCGCGCGATCTGCGACTTCGCCGCCAGCCTGCCCGCGTCGTTGATCGTCGCCAGCACGCACGGTCGCACCGGCTTCTCGCGCATCGCGGCCGGCAGCGTGGCGATGGGGGTCGTGCGCCACGCCCCGTGCCCGGTCGTGCTCAACCGGCCGCCCCACATGCGCTGACCCCCCGGGCGGCACCCGGCGGTACCCTCGGCCCCATGACGGGGAACGACACGCACGCCGACGCTGGTGCCGACACGGTGGCGGAGGGTCCGGGTGACGTGGCCGGCATCCACGCCGGCCGCGTCACCACGTGGTTCGAGCGACACGTGCCCGGTGCGGTCCCACCGTTCACGTTCGACCCGATCGCCGGCGGCCACTCCAACCTGACCGTGCGCGTCACCGGGGCCGACGGCCGCCGCTTCGTCCTCCGCCGGCCGCCGCTCGGGCACGTGCTCGCGAGCGCTCACGACATGGGCCGCGAGCACCGCATCATCGCCGGTCTCCAGGCCTCCGACGTGCCGGTGCCACCGGTGCACGGGCTCTGCGAGGATCCGACCGTCAACGGCGCCCCGTTCTACGTCATGGACTTCGTCGACGGACACGTCCTGCGCGACCCCGACACCGCGGCGCGAGCGCTCACGCCCGAGGCGCGCGCCGTCGCCAGCCGCTCCCTCGTCGACACCATGGCGCGGATCCACGCCGTCGATCTCGACGCGGCCGGGCTCGCCGATCTCGGTCGACACGAGGGCTACATCGCCCGCCAACTCAAGCGCTGGCACGGCCAGTGGGTGCAGCAGAAGACCCGTGACCTGGCCGTCGTGGACGAGGTCCACGACGCGCTCGCCGAGCGGATCCCCGACCAGGGACCGGCGACGATCGTGCACGGCGACTACCGCCTCGACAACTGCATGGTCGACGACGCCGGCGAGGTCGTCGCCGTGCTCGACTGGGAGATCTGCACGCTCGGCGACCCGCTCGCCGACCTCGGGATGCTGCAGGTCTACTGGACCGGCCCCGGGGACGAGCCCTCCGCGTGGACGGGCTCCGCGACGTCGGTCGACGGCTTCTGGGACCGTGGCCGGCTGGTCGAGCGCTACGCCGAGGTCTCCGGCCGCGACGTCTCGGAGCTCCCGTACTACGTCGCATTCGCCTACTGGAAGCTGGCGTGCATCCTCGAGGGTGTGTACGCGCGCTACCTCGGTGGTGCACTCGGAGAGCGCGACCGCAGCGAGCTCGAACCGTTCGCCGCCCAGGTCGAGGCGGCCGCGCAGCGCGCGGAGGAGACCCTCGGACGACTCCGATGAGCGAAACGGTGTGAACGACATGGTCGACGACAGCCTCCACTGGATCGGCGGGGAACGCCCCGAGCTCGAAGACCCCGTCATGGTCGTGATGCTCACCGGCTGGATCGACGCGAGCGGTGCCGCGGCAGCCGCGATGCAGACCATCGCCGACGAGGGGGATTCGTCGCCGATCGCCACGTTCGACGACGACACCTACATCGACTTCCGCGCCCGGCGCCCGCTGATGGAGCTGCGGGAAGGACTCAACACGGTCCTGCAGTGGAACCACATCACGGTCTCGACCGCCCGCGATCGCGCCGGGCACGATCTCGTACTGCTGAGCGGTCCGGAGCCCGACATGGCGTGGCACCGGTTCGCTCGCGTGACCGCCGGTCTCGCCCGCGAGATCGGCGTGTCGACGATGGTCGCGCTCGGTGCGTACCCGTTCACCACGCCCCACACCCGCCCGTCGAAGGTGTCGCTCAGCACCCCGTCGCAGGACGTGCTGGCCCGCCTCTCGTTCCTCCGCTCGTCGATCGACGTGCCGGCCGGCATGGCAGCGTTGTTGGAGCACGCCCTGCACGACGTGGGCATCCCTGCGGTGAGCCTGTGGGCGCAGGTCCCCCACTACATCGCATCGCTCGAGTACCCGGGCGCGAGCGTCGCCCTGATCGATGCGCTCCGGGAGGCCGCCGACCTCGTCGTCGACGGGACCGACCTGCGCCAGGCCGCCGTCACCCAGCGCGAGCGCCTCGATGCACTGGTGGCCGGCAACGAGGAGCACCAGCAGATGCTCCGCCAGCTCGAACAGCTCCACGACGCGGCCGACGACGAGCCGACCGGCGGGGACCCGGCCGGACCGGGACTCAAGATGGCGTCCGGCGACGAGATCGCGGCGGAGCTCGAGCGCTTCCTGCGCGACCAGGACTGACCCCGTCGGGCAGCGGCCGGCCGGCCGCGATGACGCAGATGCACCAGGCAGAAAGGAGCATCCTGCCTCTGCGGGAGCGACCCCGCGATTCCGCATCGTCAACTCGTACCGGGCCATGTCGGGCCTCGACCCGGTCGTGGAGAACCCCACCTGGTCGCAGCAGGGCGACGAGCACTCGAGATACATGCTGCTGAACGGGATCACCCACGTGCA
>SKSP01000564.1 GCA_007122945.1 Ilumatobacteraceae bacterium
CGGGCGACCGACATCATCGTCACCGGCGTGACGCAACCGGAAGGGATCGACACCGCCGCGCTGCGCGACACGCTCGTGCTCGTGGGCGTGCTGTACGCCGGCTCGTGGGTGTTCGCCGCGTCGCAGGCGTTCGTCCTCGCCGGGGTGGTCCAGCGCTCGATGCACGCGCTGCGCGAATCGGTCGAACGCAAGATCCACCGGCTCCCGCTCGGCTACGTGGACCGGCACTCGCGCGGCGACATGCTCAGCCGGGTCACCAACGACATCGACAACCTCGCCCAGAGCCTGCAGCAGACCGTCAGCCAGATCCTCACCTCGCTGCTGACCATCATCGGCGTCTCGGCGATGATGTTCACGATCTCGCCGCTGCTCGCCGTCGTCACGTTGTCGACCGCGCCGGTGTCGATCTGGCTGATGAAGGCGATCGGCGCCCGGGCTCGACCCCGGTTCATCTCGCAGTGGCGCTACACCGGCAGCGTCAACGGCCAGGCGGAGGAGGTCATCACCGGCCACGCGGTCGTCAAGAGCTTCGGCCGCCAGCGCGAAGCCGAGGAGCGCTTCGGCCGCGACAACGACGAGCTGTTCGAGTCGAGCTTCCGGGCCCAGTTCACGTCGGGGCTGATCCAGCCGGCGGTGCTGTTCATGGGCAACGTCCAGTTCGTGTTGATCGCCGTGGTGGGCGGGCTGCGCATCTCGGCGGGGGCCGTCAGCGTCGGCGACGTCCAGGCCCTCATCCAGTACGCCCGCCAGTTCGCCCAGCCGCTCACCCACCTGGCGTCGATGGCGGCCACGTTCCAGTCGGGCATCGCGTCGCTCGAGCGCGTGATCGAGCTGCTCGACGCCGAGGAGATGTCGCCGGAGCCCGAGCCGACGGTCGACCGGCCGCCCGTCCGCGGGCGAGTCGTGTTCGACGACGTGCACTTCTCCTACGACCCGAACGCCCCGCTCATCGAGGGCCTCGACCTGGAGGTCGAACCCGGCAGCACCGTCGCGATCGTCGGGCCGACGGGCGCCGGGAAGACCACGCTCGTGAACCTGATCATGCGGTTCTACGAGCTCGACGCCGGACGCATCACGCTCGACGGGCGCGACATCGCGACGATCCCGCGCGCCGAACTGCGCACCGGGATCGGCATGGTCCTGCAGGACACCTGGCTGTTCGGCGGGACGATCCGCGAGAACCTCGCCTACGGCAAGCCGGACGCGACCGACGAGCAGATCCTCGCCGCCGCCCGGGCGACGTACGTCGACCGGTTCGTCCACTCGCTCCCCGACGGGTACGACACGGTCATCGACGACGAGGGCGACAACATCTCGACCGGGCAGAAGCAGCTGATGACGATCGCCCGGGCGTTCCTCGACGACCCCGCGATCCTGATCCTCGACGAGGCGACCAGCTCGGTCGACACCCGCACCGAGGTGCTCATCCAGGAGGCGATGAACGCGCTGCGCCGCGACCGGACGAGCTTCGTGATCGCCCACCGCCTCTCGACGATCCGGGGCGCCGACACCATCTTGGTGATGGACGGCGGCCGGATCGTCGAGCAGGGCCACCACGACGAGCTGATCGAACGTGACGGCCCGTACGCCCGGCTCCACCGGGCCCAGTTCGCCGGTCACGCGACCTGAACCCGGTGCGCGTTCCCGGGCGTCTGCGTCAGCGATCACGCCCGGCCCGGTCGTTGTTGCTGACGCAGACGCAGCAGCCCGCTTGCCCCTTCCCGGGTCAGAGCGGTGGGAAGCTGCCGTTGACGTCGGCGAGCAGCCCTGCGGTCTGGTCGCTGAAGATGCACACCTGACCACCGTCGCCGACCTTGACGATCACGTTGTTCGGGATCGTCTGCCCGGCGACGAAGTTGATGTTCGAGGCGTTCGGCTGCGTGCTCCCGCACGGGAACACCGTGACGAACCCCGCCTGAGCCGGGTCCACCACCGTCACGTTCAACACGACCGCGCCGACCTGGGGCGGCACGCCGCCACGGCCGGTGACCTGCAACGCGATCACGTCGCCGCCGGTCAGCTGGCCGACACCGGCGAACTCGCCGTCGGCCGTCTCGGTGCCGGGCCGGGTGTCGAGCAGCCGGGCCGGGTCGAGCGGATCGAACGTGGCGTCGTCGGGGAAGCTCCCGTTGACGTCCACCAGCAGGTTCGTGGTCTGATCGCTGAACAGGCACACGTCGCCCGCGGCACCGACCTTGACGATCACGTTGTTCGGGACGGTCTGCCCGGTGGTGTAGTTCAGGTTCGACGCGTTCGGTCGGGTCGTCCCGCACGGGTACACCGTGATGAACCCCGGCAGGGCCGGATCGTTCACCGTCACGTTCAACACCACCGCCTCGGTCCCGGCGGGCACACCGCCGCGGCCGACCACCGGCAACGCGATCTCCTGGCCACCCTGGAGCGCACCGGTGCCGGCGAACTCGCCGTCGATCGTCTGCGTGCCCGGCCGCGTGTCGAGCAGGCGCGCCGGTTCGAGCGCGTTGAACGTCGCGTCCAGCGGGTACGCCCCGTTGACGTCGACGATCAGGTGCGACACCTGGTCGGTGAAGAAGCACACCCGACCCGCGTCACCGAGCTTCACGATCACGCTGTTGGCGATCGTCTGCCCGGGGTCGTGGTTCAGGTTCGACGCGTTCGGCGGTGCCGTCCCGCACGGGAACACCGTCACGAACCCCGCCGCGGCGGGCTCGTTGACGGTGACGTTGAGGACGATCGCCCCGGTGTCGTCGGGGATGCCGGCCCGGCCGAGCACGTCGACCTCCAGCACGCCACCGGCGTCACGCAGACCGATCCCGGCGAACAGGCCGTCCACCGTCTCACCGTTGGGGCGGGTGTCGACGATGCGGCCCGGCTCCAACGGGACGAGGCCCGCCGGCGCCGACTCGATCGACCACACGCCGAGCCCGACCGCGTTGAGCGCCGCCACCCGGTACCGAACATCGGGCCCGTCGGGGCCCGACACGGATGCGCTCGTGGCGGTCGAACCCGTATCGGACTCGACCGTGCTCCACGTCAGACCCTCGTTCGCCGACCGCTGGATGCGGTAACCGGTGATCGCGGACCGGCCGGTGCTGGACGGTGCCGTCCACGACACCGACACCGAGCCGCCGCTCGGCTCCCACGCCACGCCGGTCGGGGGTGCGGGCGTCGTCACGACCGGGTTCACCTGGCCACCGAGGGCGATCGGACCGAGCGCCGCCACCTCGCCGGGCTCTTCGCCGACGTTGTCGGTCGAGTCCTGGCCGAGCTGACCGTTGAAGTTGCGACCCCAGCACTTCGCCGTGCCGTCGGTCAGGACGGCACACGAGTGGGTGCTCCCGAGCGCGATCGCCCGGGCGCTCGCGCCGAGGGGGACGGCCTGCAGGGCTGCGCCCATCTCGTCGCTCGCGTTGCCGACACGGGTGGTCGAGCCGATCCCGAGCTGACCGCGGCCGTTGTTACCCCAGCACACGGCGTCGCCACCGGCCAGCAGGGCACACGTGTGGGCACCACCGGCCGCGATCTGCGTCGGCGTGCCGGGAAGCTCGATCGGCTGCAGGTCGGCCATCGTGTTCTCCGCCGAGTTCCCGACGTTGGCGATGTTGCCCTGTCCGAGCCGGCCGTCGCTGCCGCTGCCCCAGCACTTCGCCGTGCCGTCGTCGAGCAGGGCGCACGTGTGGGCGTCCCCGGTGGCGATCGCCGTCGCGTACCGGTCGACGCCGAGGTCGATCGGCGGCAGGCCGTCGCCCATCGAGGCGGCGGTGCCACCGATGTCGGCGGTGCTGTCCTGGCCGAGCCGTCCGGCGCCGCCGACGCCCCAGCACTTCACGCTGCCCTCGTCGAGCAGGGCGCAGGTGTGGCGGTTCCCGGCGCTGATCGCCGTGGCCGTCCGGCCCTCACCCAGATCGACGGTGGGCAGGTTGCTGATGCTCCCTGCTGCCTCACCGCGATCGACCGTGTCGCCGAGACCGAGCTCTCCCTGGGCGTTGCTCCCCCAGCACGTCACGTCGCCCGACTCGAGCAGGGCGCAGCTGTGGTCGCGCCCGGCGGCGACGGCCGTCGCCGGTTGCCCGAGGTCGATCGGACCGAGATCGGACATCGAGCGGTTCGCTCCGCCCGTCCCGATCGCTGGTTCGCCGCTCTCCTGGCCGAGCTTCCCGCTGGTGTTCTGTCCCCAGCAGATGACGTCGCCGCCCGCGAACAGGGCGCACGTGTGGGCGTGGGCAGCCGCCACGGCGACGGCGGTCCCGGGCAGGGCGATCGGGTCGAGGTCGGCCATCGTCTCACCGGCACCACCGCGCCCGTAGCTCGTCGTGTCGTCCTGGCCGAGCCGGCCGGAGCCGCCACTGCCCCAGCACGTCAGATCGCCGGAGGCGACCACGGCACAGCTGTGTGCGGCGCCGGCCGAGATCGGGAGTGCATCACCCCTCGGGTTCCCCGGTGGCGCACCGGATGACTCGGCGCCGGTGGGAGCGGGTGCCGCCACGATCACCAGGGCGGCGACGAAGGCGGCGGCCGTGGCCAGGCGTGCGAACACGCGCCGGTTCACGGCGGGACGGTCGGGTCGGGTTCCCATCGGTGGGACTCCTCACTGTCGTGGTGCCCGCAC
>SKSP01000524.1 GCA_007122945.1 Ilumatobacteraceae bacterium
CCGGCCACCTCGGCGACGACGACGAGCGAGTGGGCGGCCGCCACCGGGGCGACCCTGCCGGCAGCGGCCCGGCCGATGCGCTCGCTGGCCGAGGTGGTCGACGCCGTGACCTATGCCCCCTCCGGGGCGGTCGACCTCGATCGTGCCGGCCCCTACGGCGAGACCCTCGTGCGCGATTGCGTCGCGTGGGCCCGGCAGGTGGACGCGATCGCGACGGATCGGCTGGGCCCGGTCAGGCGCATCACCCGCTACGCGGCGTTCTGGCGCTGAGGGGTCGGTCGTCGCGGTCAGTCGTCGCGGCGTTGGGGGCGGGACGCACCCCCGAGCCAGGCGCTCACCGGGAGCGATGCGAGTCGGTCGCGGCCGATCACCCGGAGCTCGGATTCGAGCAGGACCGCCATCACCAGCACGAACACGAACCCGCCGAACGAGACGAGGTAGCTGATGCCCAGGCCGAGCACGGTGACCGTCAGGCCGACCAGCAGGCCGATCGACAGCCCGACGGCACGCTTGCGCGACACGCGGTAGCCGCGGTTCGAGAAGGTCGGGTCCTGCTCGAGCTCCTGCTCGATCTGCCGGAGGATCCTCTGCTCGTCTTCGGAGAGCGGCACGGGGTCATCTTCGCACGTCGGAACCGCGGACTCAACGCGCGCCGGGATCATCCGGTCCCCACTGCTGTGCCCCTCGTCGCACCACCCTGAGCCCGCGTCCACTCACGGCGCTCGCCGGGCCGATCGCGCCGGCACCGAAGCGATCGCGGATCTGGTCGACCGCGGCGGCGGCGTCCCGGTCGTCGGCGGGTGCATCGAGCAGGCTGAGCTGGGTGATCGGTGGGCCGAGGTTGCTGCCCGACACCCCGACGAGCCGGATGCCCGGCGCCGGGTCGACGGCCGCCACGAGAGGGTCGAGCGCGGCCACGATGGCCGGGCCCGTGTCGACCGGGTCACGGCCCGTCACCGAGCGGGTGATCGTGCGGAAGCCGGCGAAGCGCACCTTCAGCGTCAGCGTGCGAGCGCCGACGCCTGCCGAACGAAGGCGCGACGCCACCCCGTCGGCCATGCGGACCACCTCCCGGTGCAACTCGTCGTCGGTGTGCAGGTCGGTGCCGAACGTCTCCTCGTGGCCGATCGATTTCGCGCGTCGGTCGGGCACGACGGGGCGATCGTCACGTCCGGCGGCGAGCCCGCACAGGTGATGACCGACACCTCGTCCGAGCGCCGCGACGACCAAGTGCTCGTCGAGCGCAGCGAGGTCGCCGACCGTCCGGACGCCGAGGCGTTCGAGCCGCTCGAGCGTGGCCGGCCCGACCCCCCAGAGCCGCTGCACCGGGAGCGGGTGCAAGAACCCGAGCTCGCCGTCCGGCTCGACCGCGACCACTCCCGGACCCGGGGTGACCCCGCCCGGACCCGCGCGCGGCTTGGCCTCGACCGACGCCAGCTTGGCGAGGAACTTGTTCGTCGCGACGCCGACGGAGCACCCGAGACCGACCTCGGCCCGCACCGCATCGCGCAGCTGGTGGGCGATGGTGACGCCGTCGCCGAACAAGCGACCGGCGCCGGAGACGTCGATGAACGCCTCGTCGAGCGAGAGCGGCTCGACGAGCGGCGACCAACGGTCGAAGATCGCCCGCACGTCGGCACTCACGGAGGCGTACAGGTCGTGGTCGCCGGGGAGGAACACCGCGTCGGGGCACAACCGCCGGGCGCGGACCGACGGCATCGCGGAGTGCACCCCGTACCGTCGGGCTTCGTACGACGCCGCCGCGACGACGCCGCGACCGCCCGCACCGCCCACCACCACCGGCCGTCCGACGAGCTCCGGTCGGCGACGCAGCTCGACCGAGACGTAGAACGCGTCCATGTCGACGTGCAGGATCGTCCTGCCGGGCGGCGCGTCCACACGCTCACCCTACTGAGGGGGTGCCACAGCTTCGGGGTGTCACGACGACGGGTGCACTCGGCGGGTGCACTCGGCGGGCGTCAACCGCCCTGCCGGCGGCGCTGGCGCCGCCCGCGATGGTCCTGTACCCACAGCCGCAGCACGAGTCCGAACGCCTCGACCACGATCCGGCGGGACATCTTCGAGCGGCCCTCGGTGCGCTCCCGGAACGTGATCGGCCACTCGACGATGCGCCCACCGAGGCGGACGAGGCGGTGCGTCATCTCGATCTGGAACCCGTACCCCTCGGCGCGCACCGTCGTCAGGTCCATCCGTGCCAGCGCCTCGGCCCGATAGGCGCGGTACCCGGCGGTGGCATCGTTGACGGCGAGACCCAACACGCCCGCGGCGTAGCGGTTGCCCCAACGCGACAGCCAACGGCGCACGGCCGGCCAGTTCTCGGTGATCCCACCGGGCACGTAGCGGCTGCCGATCGCGAGGTCGGCACCGTGCCCGACGATCGCCACGAGGGCCGGGAGGTCGGCCGGATCGTGCGAACGATCGGCGTCCATCTGGACGCAGATCTCGGCGCCCTGCGCCACGGCGGCAGCGAGGCCGGCCCGGTACGCGTCGCCGAGCCCGGACTTGACCGGTCGTTCCAGCACCTCGATCCGACCGAGTCGCTCCCCGGCGGCACGGGCCAGGTCCGCGGTCCCGTCCGGGCCCGAGTCGTCGACGATCAGCACCTCCGCGTCGGGGAGCGCAGCACGGATCCCGTCGCACACGCCCGTGATGTTCTCCGCCTCGTTGTAGGTGGGCACCACCACGACCACGTGCACGGCGGCGGATGTTAGGCCCCCGGTAGCATCGATCGTCGTGACCACCCCGGATGCCGATCCCCCTCCCGGGTCCGGCCCCGCTGACGCGGGCCGGGCCGATCGACCGTTGTCGGCGCTCCCTTCGCCGCTCGCGCGAGCCGTCGCGTTCACCGGCATCCTCCTCGGCGGTCTCGCCGGCGCCGTCATCGGTCAGGCGCTCGTCGCGATCCAGTGCACGGGCGACTGCGGCCTCGCGAAGGGGCTCGGCCTCCTCACCGGCGCGGTCGTCGCCGCGGCCGGGATGGCCGTCGTCGCCGTCCTCGGCCTGCGCGCCATGGGCGAGTGGCGCGAGACCCTCGATCGCGAGGCGGCCGGGCACGCGCCCCGCTGACGCGATCACTCATGACGACCCGTGTGAGCGACGATCCGGGCGAGCTGCTCGCGTTGGCCGTGGAGGTGGCACGAGCCGCAGGCACGCTGGCACGGGAGGGACGCCGGCGCACGGGTGCCCGCGCCGGTACGACGAAGTCGAGCGCCACCGACGAGGTCACCGAACACGACCGCGCCGCCGAACGGCTCATCGTCGAACGCCTGCTCATCGCCCGCCCCGACGACGCGGTCGTCGGCGAGGAAGGTGCCGCCGTCAGCGGGACGTCGGGGCTCGAGTGGTTCCTCGACCCGATCGACGGGACGACGAACTTCGTCTACGACCTCCCGGGTTGGTGCACCTCGGTCGCCGTCGCCCGCGACGGCGAGATGCTCGCCGGGGCCGTCTACGTCCCCGTCACCGACGAGCTGTTCGCGGCCCGACGCGGCCAGGGCGCCACGCTCGACGGGCGTCCGATCCGTTGCAGCACCGAGGAGGAGCTCCACCGCGCCCTCGTCGCGACGGGCTTCGGCTACGACCCCGACGTCCGCCGCCGACAGGCCCACCGGGTCGCCGGGCTGATCGGAGAGATCCGCGACGTGCGACGGTCGGGATCGGCAGCGATCGACCTGTGCCACGTCGCCGCCGGACGAGTCGACGCGTACTACGAGGAACACCTCAACTCGTGGGACGCCGCGGCCGGGGTCCTGATCGCCACCGAGGCGGGGGCGCGCGCCTCGGACTACTCGGGTGGTCCGGCCCGCCCCGAGCAACTCCTCGTCGCGACACCAGCGCTGCACCCCCGCCTGCTCGACCTGCTCGCTACGCCATGACGAGCCCCATGAACAGCGGTACCTGCTGCGATGGGCCAAGATGGTGAACGTGGGAACGCGCATCTTGGCGGTCGAGGACGACGAGCGGATCCGGTCGGCGGTCAAACTCGCGCTCGAGGACGAGGGTTGGACGGTCGACGAGGCCGAGAGCGGCGAGGTCGCGATCGACCTGTTCCACCGCGAGGCACCCGACGTGGTGCTCATCGACATCATGCTCCCGGGCATCGACGGCTTCGAGCTGTGTCGCACCCTGCGGCGCACGAGCGCGGTCCCGATCGTGATGGTGACGGCGCGCAACGACACCCACGACATCGTCGCCGGGCTCGAGGCCGGCGCCGACGACTACCTGACGAAGCCGTTCGCCGCGAAGGAGCTCTCGGCCCGTATCCGGGCCCTGTTGCGACGGGTCCGACCCGGCTCGCCCTCGCACGCCCGCCTCGTGTTCGGCGACCTCGAGCTGATCCCCGAGGAGGGCAAGGTCCTCCGCCAGGGCGAGGAGGTCCACCTCACCAAGACCGAGTTCCGCCTGTTGTGCGAGCTGGCCGAGAACCCGGGCAAGGTGTTCAGTCGCGAGGCCCTGCTCGACAAGGTCTGGGGCTACGACTACTTCGGTGACGGACGTCTGGTCGACGTCCACGTCCGCCGCCTCCGCACCAAGGTGGAGGCCGACCCGGCGAACCCTCGCCACG
>SKSP01000477.1 GCA_007122945.1 Ilumatobacteraceae bacterium
ATCTGCCGCGGGACGCCTACCGGGACCCGGCCCAGATCGACACAGTGCTCGCACCTGCCGCGAAACCCGGCCCAGATCGACACAGTGCTCGCACCTGCCGCGAAACCCGGCCCAGATCGACACAGTGCTCGCACCTGCCGCGAAACCCGGCCCAGATCGACACAGTGCTCGCATCTGCCGCGAAACCCGGCCCAGATCGACACAGTGCTCGCATCTGCCGCGGCACCGCCGGATGAGGCGGGGCTTTCACGGTTCTGACACGGGGAGGTGGACACTGCGTGGGTGCAACGCCTGACCTCGCCCACCACGACTGCTCTCGGAGTCGGACTCGTCCTCGCACTCACCGCTGTGGCCTGTGGCGGGTCGTCGGCGCCCGAGCAGCAGACGGCACGTCAGATCGCCGAGGCGCTCGAAGGGATCGACGGCCTCGACGATGTCGAGATCGAGGGGCTCGACGACCTCCTCGGCGGAGACGGCGACGGCGATGGCAACATCTCGTTCTCCTCCGAGGCCGGTGGAATGGCGATGGGGACCGACCTCCCCCGCCCCGGCTGGCTCCCCGCCGGCTTCCCGCTCCCCGAGGGCGGCTCGATCACCGCCACCGCGATCGAGGCCGACGAGTCGGGAGCGGCGATGTGGCTCGACGTGCCCGGCACGGTCGAGCAGATCCGCACCGATCAGATCGACGCCCTCGAAGCCTGGGGCGCCCGCCTCCTCACTCCACGCGACGAGGCGGCGAACCAGTTGTCACTCGTGTTCGCCAGCCCCGACGGCCGAACCCTCCGGACCGGCTACGGCGATGTCGGCGAGACGGTCTTCGTGACGATCGAGTTCACGACGGAGGACATCGAGGTGGCCGAGGCCGCGGCCGCCGGTCCGCAGGAGGGCCCTGGCCGCGCCACGGTCGTGATCGACGCAACCACCTTCACCGCCGAGGGCACCTGCCGGATCGACGCCGCGTCCGCCAGCTTCGACACGACGGGCGGTGGCGACACCATCACGATCTGGCTCCAGGACGACGGCACCGGTCAGCTGCTCCCGTCGGCCTCCGTCACGCGGATCTCCGAGGACTCGATGGCGTCGTGGATCCTCGCCGATCCAGAGGCCAGTGATGCCAGCCTCTCCCCCACCGACGGCACGTTCTCGATCCGAGGCGAGTTCATCGATCTCGTGAGCATGGGCGCCGACGGTTCGTCGAGCGCCGTGCCGGGGTCGGCCGACGTCACGTGCCGGTGAGTGCAGCGCGCCGGCGCGCCTCGGCGAGATCCGCCAGACCGTGGGCGCCGCTCGCCCGGTGGAGGTGGACGAGACCGAGGTGAGCCGACTCGTCGTACGGGTCGGCGGCCAGCAACAGACGCAACGCCTCGGCCTCCGCCCGACGATCGTCCGACGCACGGGCGGAGGACGCGAGGGCGCGACACACCTCGACCATCTGGCTCCGGGTCTGCTCGCGGGCAGCGAACCACCAGTCATCGGCCGGATCGTCGGCGAAGGCCGTACCCCGGTAGGCGGCCGAGGCGATGCGCAGCGCGTCGACCGAACCGGACGCCAAGGCATCCTCGGCCAGGTCGGCGAACCGCCAGAGATCGACATCCACCGCCTCGGTCTCCAGCCAGACCGCGTGCCGGTCCGCGCCCACGAATGCGTCGCGTTCGAATCGACGACCGGGGTCGAGCGATCGACGCACGGTCGCCACGGCCACGGCGAGCCGGTTCGCGACCGAACTCGGCGCCTCGTCGGGCCACAGCCAGTCGATCAGCGCCTCGCGTGTGAGTCGGTTCCCCCGGGCCGCCACCAACGACTTGAGGAGCGATCGCGCCTTCCGGGAGTTCCACTGCACCTCCACACCGGCGACGTCGGTGCAGGCGAACCGACCCAACACCCGGATCTGGGGACGGGACGAGTCCTCCGTCAGAACGGTCGGGACCGACACCGTCGGCCCGACCCTCGGCGGCGGATCGAACGAGACGAGCCGTGCCCTCGCGCCGGCGACCCGACCGAGCAGCTCGGTCAGGCAGAGCCGCTCGGCAACCGAGCCGGCGTCGTCGAGCAGTGCGGTGATGCGGCTCGCGGCGACCGGGTCGCCCACGGCATCGAGGAGCGCCTCGGCAAGGTCGAGTTGGGCCTCGACCATCCATGGTGCGGCGCCGAACCGGGCCGTGAGGTCGATCGCCCGTTGCAGGTGTTCGATGCCCTCGGCGCGACGGCCGGCGGCGAGTGCGAGGAGGCCGAGTGGTCGCGCCACCGTGCCCCAGTACGAGATCCCCATCGCGATCGGGACGTGCTGATCGCTGTACGGCAGGAGCAGCCGTTCGGCCACCTCCCCGATCTCGACGTGGCCGGTCCGTGCCGCGGTCTCGGCTGCGGTGACCATCGTGAGGAGCCAGTGTCGATCGCGAGGGATCGTCGCAACGCCGGCCGGGCCGAGACGATCCAGGAGGCCACGCGCGGACGCGATCATCCCGTTGCGCGACCAGAGCCACGCGAGGGTGGTCGTCCAGACCGGCTCGTCGGAGGCCGCGACCATGTCCCGGTAGAGCGGCTCGAACTCGTCGACACGCCCCTGCATCCATCGAACCACGCCCACCTGACCACCCCAGACGATCGGCCCGTCCGGATCATCGGCCACCGATGCGGCCGCCAGCCCCTCGTCGGCCAACCGTTCCGCCCGGTCGACGTCGCCATCGACGGTGGCCGCCATCGCCTGGAACCACACCGCGTGCCGGAGGTAGCCGGGCTCGGCCAGTTCGTGGACCTCGCGCCCCTGGGCGTCGATGACGGCATCGAGCCGGGAACGGTCGCCCAGCTGTACCAGCGCGCCGACGAGCTGGAACCGGGCCTGAACGGCGATTGCGAGATCTCCGGTCCGAGCAGCGATGTCGAGCATCTCGGCGGCCATCTCCATCCGCTCGTCGAGTCCGTCGGGACCGAGATCGGTCACGAGCACCGCTGCGAGCGCTTCGCCGGTGCAGCGCGGATCGTCGACGAGCCGTGCCAGCCGGAGCGCTTCGAGTGCAGCGGCACGAGCCAATGACTGGTTCGGATGCCCCACGAGTTCGCTCGCCAACTTGGCGTACAGCAGCCCGCGCTCGGCCGACGGATCGTCGGTGAGTCGCTGAAGCACCTCCTCGCAACGACGCACGGCCTCGCTCGGATACGTCCTCGTGAACGCCTTCGAATGTCCCCCGCCGAGGGCCGAGGCCACCAGACCGTCGAGGTCGTCGAGCCGCTCGGCGATGGCCCACGCCCGATCGAAGACCTCGTCGCTCCCGCGGCGTTGTGGCGCCCGCCACATGGCCCGGCCGAGGCCGACCAACAGACGGAGCCGGATCCGGTCGGTCGCTGCCGCGTCCGGTTCCTCCGGATCGTGAACGCGATCGAGCGCTCTGAGCCCCTTGCGGTAGTGGCCGACGGCGTCCTCGAACGCCGCCGACCCGATCGCATCGTCGGCCGCACGCTCACACGCCACCGCCGCCTCGACGGATCGGTCGACACCGGCATTGAGGAGGTGGTGCGCGAGCCGGTCGGGACTGGCAGCCTGCGGGCCTCGCCGGAGGAGCCCCTCGAGCACCGCTCCGTGCCAACGCTGGCGATCGGCGGGCGAGAGTTCGTCGAGCAGCACCTCGCGCAGCACCGGATGGCTGAACAGCCAGGCTTCCCCGACGGCTGTGGGCGCCGCCTCCGACGTTGCGACACGGTGGACCAACTCGAGGCCGGCGGCAGCTTCGAGGCGAGCGATCCACGAGGGGTCGCCGGTGTCCGAACCGGTGTCCTCGCCGATGACCTCGGCGACGATCCCCGCGTCGAACGTCGCCCCGACGACGGCGGCGACCCGGAGCCCGTGCCTGGTCACATCGTCGAGACGGTCGAGACGCCCGGCGAACAGACGACGGATCGAGTCGGGAACATCCCCGGGCACCTCGCCCAGTCCTGCGGGGACCCGCGACGGGCCGGCACCGAGGTGCTCTGCCATCGCGGTCGCCAGGTGATGAACGAACAGCGGGTTCCCGCCCGACCGCTCGACGACCCGGGCGACGAGTCCCTCGAGAGCCGGCGATGATGCCGCGACATCGGCATCGAATCGCCGACGCACCAGCTCGTCCACCTCGTCGGCCGACAGACCGGTCAGGTCGAGATCGCCCCCGTGGCGGGTCGCCGCCCCGAGGTGATCGAGTGCCTCGACCCCCTCGGGGTCGCCCGGATCATCCCGGAGCGCGACATCGACCGGGCGATAGGTACCGATCAGCGTGATCGGCGCGTCGTCCACGCCCCCGGCGACGAACCGCAACAGCAGCAGCGTCGACAGATCGGCGGTGTGGAGGTCGTCGAGCACCAGCACCAATGGTCGATCCGACGCCACGACGCGGAGGTGGCGACGAACCTCGTCGAACATGGCGAACCGATCGCGAGCAGCGGCGTCCGCGCCGAGATCCGGCGGCGGCCGGCCGCCCGGATCGGCGGCGGCCACCGAGCGGAGCAGCTCGATCCACGGCCAGTACGCGGGCGCTCCGCCGAGGTCCCACGAGGTCGCGAGCGCGGCGATGGCGCCCCGGCAGCGGGCGTGATCGAGGATCTCGAGTGCGAGTCGGGTCTTCCCCACACCCGGCTCCCCCCGGATGCACCACACCGACCCTCGTCCGGCCACGCCCTGGTCGACCGCCGCTGCGAGCATGGCGAGCTCCCGCTGCCTCCCCACGAACGGGTGCGCCGATGCGTTCACGACGTCATCATGTCGCACCAGCGTGTGTCGGCTTTCACGGTTCTCACACGAATGTGCGGAGGATCGCAGGATGTCGATCACCACCGAGAACTCGCTGGCCACGCCCACCCCTGGTGCCTGCCACGTCGCGCGACGAGACCCCCGACGTCTGCGCAGCCGCTGGGCCGCCATCGGCGCCGCCGTGGCCGTCACGCTCGGAGCGGGCGGTCTCACGATCGCGGGTGCATCGAGCTCACCGGCGTCGAGCTTCGTGGCCATCACGCCCGAACGCATCCTCGACACCCGCCAGGGCGTCGCCATCGGTCTCGACGGCCCGTTCACCTCACCCACGCCCCGCACCCTCCAGGTGACCGGACCCGTCACGACCCCCGGCGGCACCGGCACGGTCGTGCCTCCCGGCGCGACCGGTGTCGTGCTGAACGTCACCGCGGTGTCCCCCACCGCGCCCGGGTTCATCAGCGTTCGACCCGACGGCACGCCCGGCACGCCCACCACCAGCAACCTCAACTTCGAGGCCGGCGCCATCATCCCCAACGCCGTGACCGTCGCCCTGTCGCCCGGCGGCGCCATCGAGGTCACGTACGACGCCTTCGGCGCCGTCGGCCCCACCACCGACGTCCTGATCGACGTGACCGGCTACTACCTCGAAGGTGGCAGCGGCGGCACCGCCGGCCCGCAGGGGCCAGCCGGCCCGCAAGGTCCGGCCGGCCCGACGGGAGGCGCCGGAGCACCGGGAAGCCCGGGCACGGCCGGAGCCGATGCGCCGCGACCGGCGCGGGTGATCCACGTCGCAGCGGACGGAGGCGACTTCACCAGCGTGCAGGCCGCCATCGACTCGATCACCGACAACAGTTCGTCGACGCGCTACGTCATCAGGATCGCTCCCGGAACCTACAACGGGAAGGTCGAGCTCAAGCGCTTCGTCGATCTGGAGGGATCCGGACGGCAGAACACGATCCTCATCTCGAACGGCGGGAGTCCGGGAAGCGGCGCCAGCGCCACGGTGCGAGCCGTCGGGGTGTCACCCGAGATCCGTGATCTGCGGATCGAGAGCAACGGCACCGGCACGACGTCGACTGGGGTGTACATGAGCAACAACTCCGGGCTGGTGCTCCATGACGTCGACATCTCCAGCACGAACACGACCGCCATCGGTGTCCACGCGGTGGGCAGCGTCCCGAAGCTCCGGGACGTCTCGATCAGGTCGAGCGGCACCACCAGTACCGGGCTGTACGTCGAGAACGGCAGTCCGGACGTGACCGGTGGGGCGATCCGTGCGCTGGCCCCGTGGAACAGCAGCTTCGCCGCCGGAGTGCACGCGATCGTCGGTACGCCGGAGCTGATGGATGTCGAGGTGTCCGCGCTCCCACTCTTCAGCCTCACACCGCCCGTGATCCACAACGGACTCTTCGCCGCGGTCCGGGCTGACAGCGGGGCGACGGTCGTGATCCGCTCGTCGCAGATGGAGTCGGCGCAGTCGGGCGTCAGCTCCCCCGCCATCTTGAGCAACGCCTCGACGGTCCGTGTGATCGCATCCCAGCTCCTGCACCCGGTCGAGGGGACGGGTTTCGCGTGCGTGGGCGCCTACGGCGCCTCGTTCGTCGAGCTCCAGCCGACCTGCCAGCCGTAGCCGCGCCGTCGTCACGCCAGCCGGGTGCCGGGCATCACATCGGGGGGACGCGGGGGGACCACGTATCCTCGGCGCCATGGTGAACGTCCCCGACAAGCCGACGCTCGACGGCATCGAGGCCCGCTGGGCCGATCGGTGGGAGGCCGACGACACCTACCGGTTCGACCGATCGGCCACCCGCGACCAGGTCTTCGCCATCGACACGCCGCCGCCCACGGTCAGCGGCTCGCTGCACGTCGGGCACGTGTTCAGCTACACCCACACCGACACGATCGCCCGCTACCAACGGATGCGCGGCAAGCACGTCTTCTATCCGATGGGGTGGGACGACAACGGCCTGCCCACCGAGCGACGGGTGCAGAACTACTTCGGCGTCCGCTGCGACCCGTCGCAGCCTTACGACCCCGACTTCCAGCCACCGTTCCGGGGTGACCCACCCAAGGACCACCGCGCGGTCCCGATCTCGCGCCCGAACTTCATCGAGCTCTGTGACGAGCTGGTCGCCATCGACGAACAGGTCTTCGAGGACCTGTTCCGCCGGCTCGGACTGTCGGTCGACTGGACGCTGCTGTACGCGACGATCGACGAGCGGTCACGCCGCGCCAGCCAGCGGGCGTTCCTGCGCAACCTGGCCCGCGGCGAGGCCTACAGCCAGGAGGCGCCCACGATGTGGGACGTCGACTTCCAGACCGCCGTGGCCCAGGCCGAGATGGAGGACCGCGAGCGCCCGGGCGCGTACCACCAGATCGCGTTCCACCGCCTCGGGGCCGACGGCGAGCCCGACGGCGAACACGTCGTGATCGACACCACCCGTCCCGAGCTGCTCGCCGCGTGCGTCGCACTCGTCGCCCACCCCGACGACGAACGCTTCCGGCCGCTGTTCGGCGCCAAGGTGCGCACCCCGCTCTACGGCGTGGACGTCCCGGTCGTCGCCCACGAGCTCGCCCAGCCCGACAAGGGCACCGGCATCGCGATGATCTGCACCTTCGGCGACGTCAACGACGTGACGTGGTGGCGCGAGCTGCAGCTCCCGATGCGCTCGATCGTGGGGCGCGACGGCCGCATCCTGCCCGACCCGCCCGCCGATGTCGACGCCGACGCGTACGCCGAGATCGCCGGGCTCACCGTGAAACAGGCCCAGCGGAAGGTCGTCGAGCAACTGCAGGCGAGCGACGAGCTGATCGGCGACGTCCGCACGATCACCCACCCGGTGAAGTTCTTCGAGAAGGGCGACCGACCGCTCGAGATCGTCACCAGCCGGCAGTGGTACATCCGCAACGGCGGGCGCGAGCCCGACCTGCGCGCCGCCCTGGTGAAGCGCGGCGGCGAGATGGCGTGGCATCCCGGCCACATGCAGCACCGCTACGACAACTGGGTCGAGGGGCTCACCGGCGACTGGCTGATCAGCCGGCAACGGTTCTTCGGCGTGCCGATCCCGGTGTGGTACCGCCTCGACGAGCACGGCCAGCCCGAGTACGACGAGCCGATCCTGCCGACCGAGGCCCAGCTCCCGATCGACCCGTCGTCGGACGTCCCACCCGACTTCACCAGCGACCAGCGCGGCGAGCCCGGCGGGTTCGTCGGCGACCCCGACGTGTTCGACACGTGGGCCACCAGCTCGCTCAGCCCGCAGATCGCCGGCTGTTGGGAGGACGACCCCGACCTGTTCGAGCGGGTGTTCCCCATGGACATGCGCCCGCAGGGTCACGACATCATCCGGACCTGGCTGTTCTCGACCGTCGTGCGCGCCCACCACGAGCACGGCAGCGTGCCGTGGACGCACTGCGCGCTGTCGGGCTGGATCCTCGATCCCGATCGCAAGAAGATGTCGAAGTCGAAGGGCAACGTCGTCACCCCGATCGACCTGTTCGACACGTACGGCACCGACGCCGTCCGCTACTGGGCCGCCTCGGCGCGACCGGGCGTCGACACCGCCTTCAGCGAGGACCAGATGAAGGTGGGTCGCAAGCTCGCCAACAAGCTCCTCAACGTCACCCGCTTCGTGCTCGGCATCGGCGAGGCCGGCGACACGTGGACGGTGACCGAACCGGTCGACACGGCGATGCTGGCCGGTCTCGACGCGGTGATCGACGAGGCCACCACCGCGTTCGACGGTTTCGACTACGCCCGGGCGCTGGAGCGCACCGAGTCGTTCTTCTGGTGGTTCTGCGACGACTACGTCGAGCTCGTGAAGGGGCGCGCGTACGGCTCGCGCGGCGACGCGGCCGCGGCGTCGGCCCGCCTCGCACTGCGGACCGCGCTCGACGCACTGCAGCGGTTGTTCGCCCCGATCCTGCCGTTCGCCGCCGAGGAAGCCTGGAGCTGGTGGCACGACGCGAGCGTGCACACCGCCGACTGGCCGACACCGTCGCTCGGCGACGGCGCGTCGGCCGGCGACCTCGACGTCGTCTGCGACGTCCTCGGTCGGGTCCGGCGCGCCAAGACCGAGGCCAAGGTCAGCCAGCGTTCGGCCGCCGAACGGGTGACGGTGCGGTTGCCCACCGAACAGGTCGCGTCGCTCGAGCTCGGCCGGGCCGACCTCGTCGAGGCCGGGACCATCGGCGGCCTCGACGTCGAGGTCGCCGACGCGCTCGAGGTCCAGGTCGTGCTCGCGACCGAGACGTGACCACGGACGGCCGGCAGTCGCTCACGGAACGTGAACGTGATCGCGCTCGACGTGATGCGAAACGGCCGGTAGCCTTGGCCACCGTGCGCACGTCGAGGTTGGGAAAGATCGTGTCGCTGTCGGCAGCGATGGCGATGATGGGCATCGCGATCGGTGCGGGTGCGGCCGCCGACGACGAGACGACGACCACCGCGACGACCACCGCGACGAGCACCACGGCGACGAGTACCAGCGCGACGACCACCGCGGTGCCGGAATCGACGACCACGACCACGGTCCCCGAATCCACCACCACCACCACCACGACCACCACGACCACCACGACCACGCTGCCGCCGGAGACGACGCTGTCGCCCGCGACGACGCTGGCGGCCGAGACGACGCTGGCGGCCGAGACGACCGACGGGCCGATCACCCGGGCCGCGAGCAGCGGCGACGGTGCCGTCACCCGGTCCGAGCGGATCGACGCTCCGGTCGAGGTCAGCACACCGGCCGAGCGCAACGGCGGGCCGATGCAGCTCACGGAGCCGCCCCCGACCCCGACCACCACGACCCTGCCCCCGCCGAACGCGCTCCCACCGAACTCGGGCGAGGGCCGCCGCATCGTCTACTCGAAGTCGAACCAGTGGGTGTGGCTGATAGAAGCCGACGGCACGATCGTCAAGGACCACCAGGTCTCGGGGAGCCGGGTCTGGAACCTGCCACGGGTCGGCACGTACCAGGTGTCGTCGAAGTCGATGCACACCTGCGCGCTGCAGAACCCGTCGTTGTGCTGGCGCTACATGGTGCGCTTCGCGCGCGGGCCGAACGCCACCTGGCGCGACAACATCGGCTTCCACGAGATCCCGATCGACACCCGCCACGGCGGTCCGGTGCAGGGCGAGTGGCAGCTGGGCGAGCCGCTCAGCGGCGGCTGCGTCCGCCAGACGACCCACGACGCCGTGTTCCTCTGGGACTGGACGCCGATCGGCACCACCGTGGTCGTGCTCGGCTGACGTGGATCGCTGACGCGGACGCGACTCCGGTCTCGATCCCGACCGGCGCGACGGCGCGGATAACGTGACGCCTCGATGCCGGACGCGACCCCCACCCCAGAATCACCGGCCACCCCAGAACCACCGGCACACACCTCGGCGCGACGCACCTGGCCCCAACGCCTGACGATCGCCGGCGCGATCGTCGCCGCCGTCGGCAGCTTCGCAGCGGCGGGCACGCTCGCCGCCGGCCAGTGGGTCGTGTCCAGCCGCAACCTGGTCGTCCTCGACGAACAGCCCGACGTCGCACCCGGCCAGCAGCGTGGCGACACCACGGTGATCGTCCCCGACGGCCCCGGCGGCGACGGTGCCGCCGCCGCTCCCGACATCGGGCCGCCACCGACGTTCCCGCCGGTCGAGCCGGGGGCCAAGAACTTCCTCATCGCCGGCGCCGACGGCAACGTGTGCATCGACCCCGACTCCCGCTTCGCCCCCGCGTTCGGTGACGCCCACGGCTTCGGGGACCGCAGCGACACGATCATGGTCTGGCGGGTCAACCCCGGCACCGGCCAGGTCGCCGTGCTGTCGTTCCCGCGCGACCTGTACGTCACGATCGACGGCAGCCGCCAGGGCCGCATCAACACCGCGTACCGCCGCGACGATCCCGAGCGGCTACGGGCCACCCTGCTCGACAACTTCGGCATCCGCGTCGACCACTACATCCAGGTCGACTTCTGCGCGTTCAAGCGGCTCGTCGACGCCGTCGGCGGCGTGGAGGTCCCGTTCGAGTTCCCGGCGCGCGACTCGCGAACCGGCCTGCTCGTCCCCGAGGTCGGCTGCTACAACTTCGAGGGCGATCACGCCCTCGCCTACGTACGTTCGCGGCGCTACCAGTACGAGGACCCGCCCGGCAGCGGGAACTGGAAGACCGACGGCACGAGCGATCTCGGGCGCATCGCCCGGCAGCAGGACTTCCTGCGGCGGACCGTCGCCTCCGTGCTCAGCCGGGGCGCGTACACGCCGAGCGTGGTGTCCGCCCTGATCGAGACGAACCGCGAGCACCTGACGGTCGACAGCGAGCTCACGGTCAGCCGGATGCTCGAGTTCGCCGGCGTCCTCCAGTCGCTCGATCCGGGCACGATCGCCTCGTACCAGATCGAGTCGACACCGGAGATGAAGGCCGGCAACTCCGTGCTCGTGCCCCGACTCGGTGGCGACAACATGCAGGCGATCCTCGCGGTGTTCCGCGGCGAGGCGCTGCTGAGCGACGCTCCGGAACAGGAGCTCGAGCCGACCACCACCCCGCTGCCCCGCCCCGGCGCCACGGTCGACGACGACCCTGATGCCGACGACACCGACGACACCGACGGCCCCGACGCCATCGAGGACCGCCTCGACGGCGCCGCACCCGACGGCGACGACGAACCGCCGACGGCCACGTTGCCCGAGGTGAGCGCGGAGGAGAACCTGCTCGGCATCGCCCCGCCCCGCGACGTCACCTGCCCCTGACGTTCTCGGCTGCAGGGATTCCCGTCCTCGCGAAGATCTGCAGCCCAGATCCTCCTCAGGTGGTGGAACATCCGTCGGCGGAGACGCTGCGCAGATCCTCGTCAGGTCTCGAGCACCCGGGCGAGGGCGTCGGGGACGCCAGCCGGACCACCGACCACCGTGACCCGGGCACCGACCGCGGTCGCGAGCGCTTCGGCCTCCGCGCTGTCGCCCTCGGGCGCGACGATGACGAGCTCGTCCACGAGGCGAGCGGCAGCCGTCACGTCGCCCGGCTCGGTCGCCCGGCAGTCCGACAGCAGCACGGCGATGCGGCGCCCGGCGTTCGATCGGGCGAGTTGCTCGGCCGCCGCGGTGAGCGCCGCGGCCACGTCGGTCGTGCCGTGGCCACGGAGCGCCAACACGGCGTCCACGACCTCCTCGACCGGGCGGTCGCGGTCCTGGGACTTCGGCACGACCACCTCCTTGCCGAACGACAGGACCGAGTAGTCGCCGGGCACGCGACACGCGACCGCGGCTGCTGCCACCGCCGAGGTGGCGAGCGGCGCTCCGCCCATCGATCCGCTGCGGTCGACCACCAGCGCGATCGCCGTCGCCGGCGTCACCCACCCGCGCACCCGGAGACCCTCCGGGTCGACCGCTTCACCGGCGGCGCGCGCCGCGGCGATCGCGTCGAGGCTGGCATCGAGATCGAGGTCGCCACCGTCGGGTCGGAACGGCTGCTCGCGCAGCCGCCCGACCCCGCGTGGCCGCATCGGTCCGCGTCGGGCGAGGTCGAGGAACAACCGACCCGCCAGTCGCTTCGCCAGCTCGCGGAGTGCGGGGTCGGTGGCACCGGTCAGGTCGGCCAGCAGGCCCATCGTGTCGTCGGGGTCGTCCTGCATGGCCTCGTCGACCGCGGCCTCGTCGAGCTCCCCGACCTCCGGGGAGATCTGCTCGAAGCGCGGGTTCCGGGCCAGTTCGCGCCGCGAGGTCGTCCGTCGACGGCTGTCGGCGACCGCCTCGTCCGCCTCGTCACCCTCCTTGGGCGGCGAGTTCAGGGGGAGTTGGTGGCCCCGGTCGGGGCTCCAGCTTTTCCCTCGCCGTCACCCTCCTCGCCGGTCGACCGCCCGAACACGGACGTCCACAACTCGGTGATGACCTCCTCGGCGGTGCGGGCGCTCCCCTCGCGCAACCGCACCCGACCCGACAGCGCCATCAGCGCGGCGTCGAGCGAGACGCTCGGCTGGTCGATCGTGGCGCCCCGGAGCTCGGCGAGCGACGCCGCCACCGCGCAGGTGTCGATCGCGCCGCGCACGGACGACCCGACCCGCAGGTCGGGGTGTGAGCGGGTCGCCCGGACGAGCTCGACCACCCGGTCGACCCACTCCGGGTCGAGCGGTGGTCCGTCGCCGATCGGTGCCGTCCGAGTGGCGATGGCGGACTCCTCCTCGGCGGTCTGGTACGTGACCGCGAGACGGCAGACGCGGTCGTAGATCGCACCGGAGATGCGGGCCGTGCCGACGGCGTCGAACGGGTTCATCGCGGCCACCAGTCGGAAGCCGGGCGCCGCGACGACGTGCCCGAGTCGCGGGACATGCAGCTCGCGCTCGCTCATCACCGTGACGAGCACGTTCAGCGTCTCCTCCGGCACCCGGTTGATCTCCTCGACGTACAACAGCGATCCGTCGCGGAGCGCGGTGACGAGCGCACCGTCGACGAACACGTCGGGGTCGTAGCCGTCGGCGAGGACGCGCGACGGGTCGAAGTGCCCGACGAGGCGCGCCGGCGTCAACTCGGCGTTGCCCTCCACGAACTCGAAGCCGACACCGAGCTCGTGGGCGACGGCCCGCAGCAACGTGGACTTCCCGGTACCCGGCGGCCCCTCGATCAGGACGTGACGGTCGGCGGTGAGCGCCGCGACGACGAGCTCGATCTCGCGCCGGCGGCCGACCAGCTGCTCGCCGAGCCGGGCGACGAGCCCGGCCGGAACCGCGGCGGCCGGATCGGGGATGGCCGGATCGGCGGTGGGGGGAACGGCCGGGTCAGCCGCCATGCACGATCACACCTCGGAGGTTGGTCCCGTCGCGCATCGCCTGGTAGCCGACGTTGATGTCGGCGAGCGCGTACCGCTCGGTGATCAGCTCGTCGAGCTTGAGCTGGCCGTCGCGGTACATCGCGAGCAGCTTGGGGATGTCGGCCCGCGGGTTCAACGAGCCGAAGATCGTCCCCTTGATCTCCTTGTTCCACATCGCCAGCTCGAACAGGTTGACCGACGACTCCGTCTGGGTGATCGGCGCGATGGCGGTCACGACGATCGTGCCGCCCTTACCGGCGAGTTGGGTCCCGAGCGCCATCATCTCGCCGTGCAGGACGCCCGGCGTCATGATCACCTTGTCGGCCATCTGCCCCCACGACAGCTCGGCGACGGCCGGCAGGGCCTCCTCCATCGACGCGAACGTGTGCGTGGCACCGAACTCCATCGCCTTCTCACGCTTGAACTCCACCGGGTCCACGGCGATCACGTGCTTGGCGCCCGCCATCTTCGCCCCCTGGACGGCGTTGATGCCGATCCCACCGATCCCGACCACCACCACGGTGTCGCCGGCCTGCACGGCCGCCCGGTTCGTCGCCGATCCCCACCCGGTCGCGACACCGCACGACACGAGCGCCACGGCATCGAGCGGCAGGTCGGGCTCGACCTTGATCACCTGCGATTCGGCGACGCACGAGTACTCGGCGAACGTGCCCAGCTTGGCGAACAGGTTGACGTCGGTGCCGTCGGCGAGCCGGTGTCGGCTCGTCCCGTCGGTGATCATGCCCTTCTGGAAGGCCCCGGCGCCGGCGTCGCAGAGGTTCTGGCGGCCCGTCGAGCAGTACCGGCACCGACCGCAGGACGGGATGAACGACGCCGACACGTGATCACCCGGGGCGACGGAGCTGACGCCCGCTCCGACCTGCTCGATCACACCCGACCCTTCGTGGCCGCCGATGATCGGGAAGAAGCTCTCGATCCCCATCATCTCCCACGCCTCCTCGGGCGGGACCATGTCACCGGTGACGATGTGCTCGTCGCTGTGGCACATGCCGGCCGCGGCCCACCGCACGACGACCTCACCGGCCTTCGGCGGATCGACCTCCACCTCGGTCACCTCCCAGGGCTGGTCGGTGCCCCGCACGATCGCTGCTCTGCACTTCACGCCTGTCCTCCCCCGTTCATCCGATGCTGATCCGCAACCTACCCACGCAGGCCGGGCCGACGTAGAGCCGGGCCGGACATCGGCGACGATCTCCGGCTCAACGCGGTGCCGACACCCGATAGGTCATGAACCCGCGGGCGACCCCGCTCCCGTCGGGGACCATCACCTCGGCCTCGCAGAACACGATCGAACGTCCCCGTCGGGTGACCCATCCCTCGGCGATCATGTCCTGCTCGACGACGGCACCGTGGAACTGGACGTGCAGGTCGATCGTGGCGAACGTGACGTCGTCGTCGTACCCGACGCCGATCGCGGGCACGACGACGCAGTCCACCAGTGTCGCGATCGCGCCGCCGTGGACGACGCCGGCCGGCTGGGTCAGCTCGAAGCGCCACGGCAGGCGCATCCGGCAGTAGCCGTCGCGGACATCCTCGATGTCGACGCCGACCAGCTTCGGGAAGTACGGCTCGGCCCACTCCGCGTAGTTCGACCAGCGGGCGAGTCGTCCGGGAAGGGCAGGGGCGAAATCGGCAGCTCGCGACACGGCGGCCACGGTAGATGGCGGGCGGTCACTCGTCCCGATCGTCGAGGACGGCGCGCACCTTGCGCGCCAGGTCCGCCGGCCGGTACGGCTTGCCGAGGAGGTGCACGCCCGGGTCGAGGCGACCGTGGTGCACGATCGCGTTGTCGGTGTACCCCGACGTGAACAGCACCCGCAGGTCGGGCTGGATCCCGACCGCCGCCTCGGCGAGGTCGGCACCACCCATCCCCCCCGGCATCACCACGTCGGTGAAGAGCAGGTCGAAG
>SKSP01000561.1 GCA_007122945.1 Ilumatobacteraceae bacterium
CCCCTCCGCTGATCACCCCTCCGCTGATCACCCCTCCGCTGATCACCGGCACGAGCCGCCTACGCTCCGATCCGTGACGAAGATCCTCCTCGTCGAGGACGACGACCGCATCAGTGACCCGCTCGTGCGGGTGCTCGACGCCGAGGGCTTCGAGGTGACGCACGTGGCGAAGGGTCGGGACGCGCTCGACGCCGTCGCCGCCGACCGGCCCGACCTGGTCCTGCTCGACCTCACGCTCCCCGACCTCGACGGCCTCGACGTGTGCCGCCGGATCCGCGCCGACCACCCCGAAATGCCCGTCGTGATGCTGACCGCGCGCAGCGAGGAGGTCGACGTGATCGTCGGCCTCGACGCCGGCGCGGACGACTACATCGCCAAGCCGTTCCGACTGGCCGAGCTGGTCGCCCGGATCCGGGCCCGCTTGCGCGCTGCGACGGCCGTCGCGGCCACCCCCGCGGTGATCGAGGCGGCGGGCATCCGGCTCGACCGCGACGCCCGGCGGGTCCACGTCGGTGAGGACGAGATCGAGCTGACCACCAAGGAGTTCGACCTGCTCGCCCTGCTGATGAGCCGACCGGGCGTGACGTTCGCCCGCGAACAGATCATGCGCGAGGTGTGGGACGAGCACTGGTGGGGCTCCACCCGCACCCTGGACACCCACGTCTCGACGCTGCGCCGCAAGCTCGGTGACGGCTCGGACCCCGCGTCGATCATCGTGACGCTCCGCGGGGTCGGCTTCCGCTTCGAGGGTTGAGGCGATGCGGTCACGGCTCGTGCTGTCGACCATCGCCATCGTGCTGGTCGTGCTCGCCGCACTCGCCGTGCCGACCGGCATCATCATCCTGCGCGCCGGGGAGGACGAGCTGCGCGGCCGACTCGAGTCGCAGGCCACGGCGATCGCCGCGCAGGTCGGGGCCGACGTCGACGCCGGCCGCGAGGTCGACCCGACGTTCGTCGACGCCGTGCTCGGCGTCGGCGACGGACTGCGCGTGTTCGCACCCGACGGGTCGATCGTGATCGAGCGCGTGCCTGCCGGCATCGACGACCCGCTGGTCTCCACCCGCCCGGTCGCCGGACCGGGCGGCACCTACCGCGTCGAAGTGGTCACGAGCACGGCCGAGCTGTCGGAACGGTTCCGCGACCAGATCTCCACGCTCGTGTTGCTCACGATCGGCGGCCTGCTCGCCGCGGCCGCCCTCGCCGCGGTGCAGGCCCGCCAGCTCGCCCGGCCCCTCGAGCGACTGGCGACCAGCGCGGCGCGAATCGGCGACGGCGACTTCAGCACCTCCAGCCTGCCGAGAACCCGCATCCCCGAGATCGATCGCATCTCCGGGGCGCTCCGCAGCAGCGGCGCCCGGGTCGACCGTCAGCTGTCGGCCGAACGCAGCTTCACCGCCGACGCGACCCATCAGCTCCGCACCGGGCTGACCGGGATCGCGATGCGGCTCGAGCTGCTGGCCCGTCACGACGATCCGACCGTGGTGGGCGAAGCGACCGCCGGGCTCCAGCAGACCGAACAGCTCGACGAGACGATCTCCCAGCTGCTGGAGGCCGCCCGCCACGGCTCGTCGCGTCAGCGCACCGAGTTCGACCTGCTACAGCTCGTCGACGTCCACGTGGCGGAGTGGACCGGTCGGTTCGCCGCCGCCCGCCGGACGATCGTGGTCACGTCGTCGCGGCCGGCGACCGTCCTCGGGACCAAGGGTCTCGCCGGGCAGGTGATCGACATCTTGGTGCACAACGCCCTCGTGCACGGTCACGGCACCGTCACCGTGCACGTCGACGGGCCCACCCTCGAGGTGGTCGACGAGGGGAGCGGGATCGACCCCGAGCGGGTGGAGACGGTCTTCGACGAACCCTCGGACCCGGCCGCTGCCCATGGCCGCGGGCTCCCCCTGGCGCGCAGGCTGGCGCGAGCCGACGGGGGTGGCGTCGAGGTGGTCGAGGCGCGGCCGCTCCGGATCCGCTACCGCCTCAACCGACCGGGTCCGCCGCCGCGATGACGGCCGAGACGGTCAGGCCGGCTGCGGCGTCACCGTCCCCCGCGGCCTCGGCGTCGACGACGATCGAGTCGCCCTCACCGACGCCGGACTCGAGGATCAGCACGGCGGCCCGGTCGCCGATCTCGCGCTGGATCACCCGCTTGAGCGGACGGGCGCCGAACGCCGGGTCGTAGCCCTCCCGGGCGAGCTCGGCCTTGGCGGCGTCGGTGACCTCGAGCGAGATCCGCCGTTCCGTCAGCCGGGTCCGCAGCCGTTCGAGCTGGATCTCGACGATCTGGGCCAGGTCGGCCTCGGTGAGCGACCGGAACCGGATGATGTCGTCGACCCGGTTGATGAACTCGGGCTTGAAGAACTGGTTGGGATCGCCCGGCAGGTTCGACGTCATGATCAACACGGCGTTGGTGAAGTCGACCGTGCGCCCCTGACCATCGGTGAGGCGACCGTCGTCGAGCACCTGGAGGAGCACGTTGAACACGTCGGAGTGGGCCTTCTCGATCTCGTCGAGGAGCACGACGGCGTACGGCCGACGGCGGATCGCCTCGGTGAGCTGCCCACCCTCGTCGTAGCCGACGTAGCCGGGAGGGGCGCCGATCAGCCGGCTGACGGAGTGCTTCTCCATGTACTCGCCCATGTCGATGCGGACCATCGCCCGCTCGTCGTCGAAAAGGTACGCGGCGAGCGCCCGGGCGAGCTCGGTCTTGCCGACACCGGTGGGGCCGAGGAACATGAACGAGCCGATCGGCCGATTCGGGTCGGACAACCCGGCCCGGCTCCGACGGATCGCGTTGGCCACCGACGTGACGGCCTCGTCCTGCCCGATGACCCGCTGGTGGAGGTGGTCCTCGAGCTGGATCAGCTTGGCCATCTCGCTCTCCATCAGCCGGGTGACGGGCACCCCGGTCCACTTGGAGACGACCTCGGCGATGTCCTCCGCGTCGACCTCCTCTTTCAGCATCCGCTTCTCGCGCTGGAGCTGGTCGAGGTGGTCGGTGGCCTCCTCGATGCGCCGCTCGAGCTCGGGGATCCGGCCGTAGCGGATCTCGGCCGCCACGTTGAGGTCGGTCTCGCGCTCGACCTGGGTGCGCAGGTGCTCGAGCTCCTCTTTCAGGTTGCGGATCGCGTCGATCGCCTGCTTCTCGGCCTCCCAGTGGGTGCGCATCTCGGCCACCTGAGTGTTGAGCGCGGCGAGCTCGTCGTGCAGCGCCTCGAGCCGCTCGCGGGACGCGTCGTCGCTCTCCTTCTCGAGTGCGACCTGCTCGATCTCGAGCTGGAGGATGCGGCGCTGGACGACGTCGATCTCGGTCGGCATCGAGTCGATCTCGATGCGCAGCTTGCTGGCGGCCTCGTCGACGAGGTCGATCGCCTTGTCGGGCAGGAACCGGTTCGTGAGGTACCGGTCGGACAGCACCGCCGCGCTCACGAGCGCGGAGTCCTGGATGCGCACGCCGTGGTGCACCTCGTAGCGCTCCTTCAGGCCGCGGAGGATGCCGATCGTGTCCTCGACCGAGGGCTGGTCGACGTAGACCTGCTGGAAGCGCCGCTCGAGCGCCGGGTCCTTCTCGACGTGGGTGCGGAACTCGTCGAGGGTGGTCGCGCCGATCATGCGCAGCTCGCCACGCGCCAGCATCGGCTTGATCATGTTGCCGGCGTCCATCGCCCCCTCGGCGGCGCCGGCGCCGACGATGGTGTGCATCTCGTCGACGAACGTGATGATCTCGCCGGCGGCATCGGTGATCTCCTTGAGCACCGCCTTCAGGCGCTCCTCGAACTCGCCGCGGTACTTCGCGCCGGCGAGCATCGAGGCGATGTCGAGGGCGATCAGGCGCTTGCCCTTCAACCCCTCGGGCACGTCGCCGTCGGCGATCCGGGCGGCCAGGCCCTCCACGATCGCCGTCTTGCCGACACCGGGCTCGCCGATCAGGACCGGGTTGTTCTTCGTGCGCCGGCTGAGCACCTGGATGACGCGCCGGATCTCGTCGTCGCGGCCGATGACCGGGTCGATCTTGCCCTCCGCCGCCCGGGCGGTGAGATCCTGGCCGTACTTCTCGAGCGCGGCGAACTTCTCCTCGGGGTTCTGGTCGGTCACCCGGTGGCTGCCGCGCACGTCGCGCAGCACCTGGAGGAGCTCCTCGCTGCCGACGCCCAGGCGCTGATGCATCGCGAGCAGCAGGTGCTCGACCGAGAGGTACTCGTCGCGCAGGTCCTTGCGGTGCTGCTCGGCGGCCTCGACCACGGCGCTCAGCTCGCGGCTCATCCGCGGTTCGTCGCCACCGACCGCCTTGGGCAGCTTCTCGACGGCGGCGAGCGCGCGGTCGCGCACCATGCCCGGCGACTGACCCAGCTTGGCGAGGACCGGTGCGACGATCGTGCCGTCCTGAGAGGTGAGCGCGACGAGCAGGTGGTCGGCGGTGAGCTCGGGGTTGGACGACGCCTTCGCCCGGTCGATGGCGGCCGAGAAGGCCTCCTGGGTCTTCACGGTCCACGTCTTCGGGTCGATCGCCATGCGAGCAGTGTACCGGTCGACAGAAAACTTGATACATCTCGTATCAACTTCTTCTCCCGAGCGCGGGCG
>SKSP01000089.1 GCA_007122945.1 Ilumatobacteraceae bacterium
ACGCGTTCGCGATGCCGAGCGCCAACGACAGCCCGTACACGATCGGGAGGTTCACCAGGCCGGTCAGGTCGAGCACGCCGAGCGTGAGCGCCTGGACGGCGAGCGCTCCCTGCGTGGCGAACGCGAGCAGCCGCTTGTCGTGACGATCGGCGATCGCGCCCGCCCAGGCCCCGAGCAGCAGCATCGGCAGGAACTGCAGCGCGACCGTGATGCCGAGGTCGGTCGACCGGCCGGTGAGCCGGTACACGAGCAACCCCATCGCCGTGAACTGCAGCCACGTCCCGACGTTGGAGACCGCCAACCCGGCGAAGAACAGTCGGGCGTTGCGGTGGCGCAGCGAGCGGAACGTGGACGGCACGGGCGGACGGTCCGGTGCCCGCTCAGTCGTCGAGCTTCAACGCCGAGATGAAGACGTCGCCGGGCACCTCCACGCGACCGATCGACTTCATCTTCTTCTTGCCTTCCTTCTGCTTCTCGAGCAGTTTGCGCTTGCGGCTGATGTCGCCGCCGTAGCACTTCGCGGTCACGTCCTTGCGCTTGGCCTTGACGGTCTCGCGGGAGATCACCTTGCCGCCGATCGCCGCTTGGATCGGCACGTCGAACATCTGGCGCGGGATCAGCTCCTTGAGCTTCTCGCACATCCGCCGGCCGTAGTCGAACGCCTTGTCGCGGTGCACGATCGTGGAGAACGCGTCCGCGGCGATGCCGTTGAGCAGCAGGTCGACCTTCACCAGGTTCGAGCGGCGATAGCCCGACAGCTCGTAGTCCAGACTGGCGTAGCCTTGCGTACGACTCTTGAGCTGGTCGAAGAAGTCGACCACCACCTCGGCGAGGGGGATCTCGTAGTGCAGTTCGACGCGCTCGGGCGAGAGGTACTCCATCTTCTGCATCTCACCCCGTCGGGTCTGGCACAGGTCCATCAGCGGGCCGGTGTAGTCCTTCGGGGTGATGATGCTCACCCGGAAGTACGGCTCCTCGATGGCCTCGATCTTCTGCGCCTCGGGCAGGTCGGCCGGGTTGTCGACCATGACGACCTCACCGTCGGTCCGGTGCACCCGGTACTGCACGCTCGGCGCGGTGGCGATCAGCGCGAGCCCGAACTCGCGCTCGAGCCGCTCCTTGACGATCTCCATGTGCAACAGGCCGAGGAACCCGCACCGGAAACCGAACCCGAGCGCGCCGGACGACTCGGGCGTGTAGGTGATCGACGCGTCGTTGAGCTTCAGCTTCTCGATCGATTCGCGGAGGGTCTCGAAGTCGTCACCGTCGATCGGGAACAACCCGGAGAACACCATCGGCTTGGGGTCGCGATATCCGGGGAGCGGCGCGTCGGCGCCGTGGGCGGCGGTCGTCACGGTCTCGCCGGAGCGCGCGTCACCCACGTCCTTGATGCCGGCGATCAGATAGCCGACCTCGCCCGGGCCGAGCGCGTCGACCGGGGTGGGCACCGGCGACCGCTTGCCGATCTCGATCGCCTCGTGGTCGGCGCCCGCCTGCATGAACCGGAGCTTGGCGCCCGAGCGCATCACGCCGTTGACGACCCGCACGCTCGACACGACGCCCCGGTACTGGTCGAACTGGGAGTCGAAGATCAGTGCCTGCAGCGGCGAGGCGGCGTCACCGACGGGTGCCGGGATCCGATCGATGACCGCGTCGAGCAGGTCGGCCACGCCGTCGCCCGTCTTGGCCGAGATGCGCAAGATGTCCTCGGCCGGGATGCCGAGCACGGTCTCGATCTCCATCGCGTAGCGGTCCGGGTCCGCCGCGGGCAGGTCGATCTTGTTGAGTGCGGCGACGATCTCGAGGTCGTGCTCGAGGGCCAGGTAGCAGTTCGCGAGCGTCTGTGCCTCGATGCCCTGGGCGGCGTCGACCACGAGCACGACCCCCTCGCACGCGGCGAGCGACCGGCTGACCTCGTAGCCGAAGTCGACGTGGCCGGGGGTGTCGATCAGGTGGAAGATGTGGTCGCGCCACGGCACGCGGACGTTCTGGGCCTTGATCGTGATGCCGCGCTCGCGCTCGAGGTCCATCGAGTCGAGGTACTGCTCGCGCATCTGCCGGGCGTCGACCGCGCCGGTGATCTCGAGGATGCGGTCCGACAACGTCGACTTGCCGTGGTCGATGTGGGCGATGATCGAGAAGTTGCGGATGCGCGACAGCTCCATGACCGGCTCAACGCTACCGGCGGCCGGGTCACGGCGGATCGGGGCGGTTGGGAGTGCGGTTGGGAGTGGGCGTCGTGCGCCGCTAGCGTTGCAGCGCTGTCGGTCCGACGCCATCGCGGCGGGCCGCCACGATCAACGACGATCAACGACGATCAACGACGGGCCCGGAGCCCGACACGACGTGCCCCGTCGAGAGTGCCCTGTCCAGAGAGGTCTGTGAGTCCGTGGCGAACATCAAGAGCCAGAAGAAGCGAATCCTGACGAACGCCAAGCGCGCCGAGCGCAACAAGGCCGTGCGCAGCGAACTCAAGACCCGCGTCAAGCAGGCCCAGGCGACCGTCGGCACCGACGACAACCCCGAAGCGGTCCGACTCGCCGTCAAGCGCATCGACAAGGCCGCCCAGAAGGGCGTGATCCACCCCAACGCCGCGGCCCGCAAGAAGAGCCGTCTGATGAAGAAGGTCAACGCCGCCGGCTGACGGCCGACGGCCGACCGGCGTTCAGCGTCGGGCGCCGAGGCGCGACAACCGCGCCACCAACACGTCCATCACCAACTCGGCCGGTAGGTCGCGCTCGCCACGCAGGTCGAGATCGGCGTCGGCGAGCAGCCGGATCGCACGCATCGCCCCGCTGCCCCCGAGTCGCCGGTGGTTCTCCAACGCCTTCTGCGCCGGGAAGTCCTTCACACCGAGGACCGCCGCCGCGCCCTTCTTGTCGCGGACGTCGCGACCGTCGAGCCGGACCACGTTCTGGTAGTGGTTGTGCAGGGTCGCCATGACCTGCAACGGATGCCGCTCACCACCGTGCAGCATCCGGCCGAGGAGGGTCAGGGCCTTGGTGGTCTCCCCCCGGTCGATGGCGTCGGTGAGGTCCCACGGCGGCACGCCGCCGGCGTCGCCGATGAACGGTTCGATGTCGGCCCGCCCGAGGCGGACACCGTCGCCGTACACCGCCACGAGCGTGCCGAGGAGGCCGTCGAGCCGGCCGGCCTCCTCGCCCAACCACCCCGTGAGCCAGGCGACGGCCGGCGGTTCGAGGCGGAGCCCGTGCTCCTCGGCGCGCGTCGCCACCCATGCCTGGCGGTCGGTCGCCCGATTCGGCGGGGTCGTGGCCGTGGTCGTCCCGCCGGCCGCCTTCACCGCGTCGGTCAGCGACTTGGGGAGCCGGCCCCCGACGCTCACGAGCACGAGCTCGGTGGTGGGAAGCGGTTCGCCCAGGTAGGTGACGAGCGCGGTCAGCTCGTCGGCCGTGAAGCGGCCGATGTCGCGCGCCAACACGACACGGGTCTCGGTCAGGAACGGCGGTGTCTGGGCGGCATCGACCACGGCGCGGAGCTCGTACTCGTCGCCCTCGAACTCGTCGACCATGAGCGAGCGCTCGCCGTCGCCGACGAGGCGGTGGACGAGGTCGTGCGCCGCCTGCCGCACGATCGACTCGTCGCCTCCGGTCACGAGATGTACCGACATCCGACCCCGATTCTTAGCGCCGATCACGCGCGACGACGACCCCGACGGCGCCGAGGAACACGAGCCATCCGATCCAGGGCCACGCGCCGGAGGGCTCGGCGGTCGCCGCGCGAGCTGCGACGGTGTCGACCCACCGCACCCCCACCCGGCACGGCAGCATCAGCGGCTCGGCGAGCGGCGGGACCCATCCGGCGACGAGCGACGCCGGCAACCCGTACAACTTCACGACGCTCGCGACCGGGACGGCCGCGAGATTGGCGGGCACCGACACGAGAGGGAGGTGACCGAACGTGGCGATCAGCGGTGGTGCGACACCGATCTGCGCCCCGACCGTGATGCCGATCGGGCCCGCCACGGCGCGCGGCCCCGGCAGGCGATGGGCGATCCACGGCCCGACGGTGCACACACCGACGGTCGCGCCGACCGACAGCCAGAATCCGGTGGCGTGCACCAGCAGCGGGTCCACGAGCACGAGTCCGGCGACCGCGAGACAGAGCAGCCGGAACGGCGCCCGGTCGCGCCCGGTCACGAAGGCGGTCGCCGAGAGCGCAGCCATCGCGCCGGCACGCATGATCGAGGGTTCGAAGCGGGTGAGGCTGGCGAACCACGCGACGAGCAGGATGGTCACCGCCCACCTGGCGAACGGGCGCAGCCGGCGGAGCCCGGGCGCCGCCGCGGCGAGCAAGAGCGCGACGTTCAGCCCGGAGACGACCGTGAGGTGGGACAGCCCGCTCGCGCGGAACCGCTCGATCATGGCGTCCGGCTGGCCCCGACGGTCGCCGATCACGAGCCCCCGGAAGAGCGCGTCGTCGGGGGCGGGCAACACGGCGGCCCCGCGCTCGACGCTGGCGCGCACGGCGTTCGACGCCCGGTCGACCGGGCGCGCCGCCGGTGCCCCGTCGGCTCCGCCCGGTGCGCGGGCCACG
>SKSP01000530.1 GCA_007122945.1 Ilumatobacteraceae bacterium
CTGGTGGGTCGGTTCGTGCGGTTGGAGCCGCTCGGGGAGCACCACGTCGACGACCTCGTGGTGGCGGCCGGTGGGGATCGATCGACCTTCGGCCTCACCTGGGTGCCCGAGGGGCGCGACGAGATGCTCGACTACGTGGCCGATCTGGTCGGCGCGCGCGATGCGGGCGAGGTCCTCCCGTTCGCCCAGTGCCGACCCGACGGCACGGCGGTCGGGTGCACTCGGTTCATGACCCTGCGGTGCTGGCGCGGCCGTACCGAACCCGACGAGGTCGAGATCGGCGGCACGTGGCTCGGCGCGGCGGCGCAGCGCACCCCGATCAACACCGAGGCGAAGTTCCTGCTCCTGCGGCACGCGTTCGAGACCTGGGGTGTGTGGCGGGTCGACTTCGCCACCGATGCCCGCAACACCCGCAGCCGTGCCGCGCTCGAGCGGATCGGCGCCAACTTCGAGGGGGTCCTGCGCCGCCACCGTCTCGCCGCCGACAGCCCGGCCGGCGAGGTGCACCCCCGCGACAGCGCCGTGTTCTCGATCGTCGCCGACGAGTGGCCGGAGGTCGCCGAGCGGTTGCGCTCCCGGCTGGCACCGTCCGACTGACGGCGCGCCGTCGACGCGGGCATCCCCCCGTCACCATCGCCGACGGGCGTACGCTGGTGTTCGTGCCCGAGGGCGACACCATCCACCGCACCGCCGCCGCGTTGCGGACGGCGCTGGTCGGTCGGCCCATGTCACGGTTCGACGCACCCCGCCTGGTCGGGCCGTCGCCGCAGGCCGGCCGCATCGTCGAGGACGTCGCCAGCCACGGCAAGCACCTCGAGATCCGCTGGGACGACGGCATCATCCTCCACACCCACATGCGGATGACCGGGTCGTGGCACCTGTACCGCGTCGGCGAGCGCTGGCGCCGCCCGTACCGCCAGCTGCGGGCGTCGATCGAGACCGACGACTGGGTGGCCGTGTGCTTCAACGCACCGGTGGTCGAGTCCTACCGCGAGCCCGATCGGCGCCGGCACCCGGGTATGGGCCGTCTCGGTCCCGACCTGTGCGACCCGCACGCCGATCTCGGCCAGGTCGTCAACCTGCTGCTGTCGTACCCCGACCCCGACGCCCGGCTGCGCGACGTCCTGCTCGACCAGCGCGTGATGTGCGGTGTCGGCAACGTGTACCGCTGCGAGGTGCTGTGGGCGACCGAGCTGAGCCCCTGGGCCCACGTCGGCGACCTCTCGCACCGCGACGCCGTGCTCGTCGTCAACACCGCCGCCCGCCAGCTGCGCGCCAACCTGCACCACGCCAAGCGGGTGACGTACCCCGAACAGCACGGCACGGGCGGGCTCGCCGTCTACGGCCGCAACGGGCAGGGGTGTCCGCGCTGCCGCGACACCATCGAGGTCCGCCGGGTCGGCGAGCACGCCCGGCTGCTGTACTGGTGCCCCGGTTGTCAGGTCCGGCTCGACCGACGCCGCGCCGACGACACCCGCGAGATGGATCCGCACCCGGCGGCCGCCAAGTACCTCGCCGATCTCCCCTGGCGCCGCGCCGGCACCGGCTGACGCGCAGCTCGACGGCTGGCGCGGGTACCGTCGCGGGAATGAGCGACGTGCCGTCCGATGCGATCGAGGCCGTGCCGATCGAAACCGTGTCGATCGAGGCCGGGCCGGTCTCGTTCGTGGTCGAGCACCGTCGTCTGGTGCAGGACGGCGTGGAGGCGGGTGGACCGACCGTGCGCGTCGTCGGCACCGACGACGGCCACGAGTACCTGCGCTTCGACATGTTCGACGTCGGTGCGCACTATCACTACGAGCCGCCCGGCGCCGACGAGCGGATCCTCCGACTCGACACGGTCGCCGAGGGCGAACCGATCGCTTGGATGGTCGCTCGGCTGCAGCGGCGGTTGGCACCGATGCTGACCGCGGCCGGGGGCGAGCACCTCGTCGGTGCCCTCGACGACCGCCAACTGGCCGGCGCCGTCGAGTTGGTCGAGCGGCACGCCCGCGCCGGCTGACGCGGGGCGCCGTCGCTCGGTTCGCCGGAGGCCCCTCCCGTCGCGCGGTTCTCGCGCGACGCGCCGGTGACGCACGCGCGACGTCGACGCGACGACGGCGCGACGTCTGGGCAACGGCGTGTCGCGATGCTCGCCGAGGCGGTGGACCGGAGCGACGAGAGGGAGGGGACGCCCGTGCCGGAGAACAAGGAGGAGGCGGTGCGGGTCGGCCGGCGGCGTTCCCCGGGGCACGCGGCGATCGCGTCGGTCCGTGAGGAGTTGGTCGACCCGAAGCTGACCGAGCACCTCCTCGACGACCGGGTCCGCGAACCGCTCGCGACCCTCGATCTCGAGCGCGGTGGGCTCGAGATCGATCTGTCGGACGATCACGTCGCCGCCGTCCTCCGCGAGCGCGCCCTCGCGGTCACCAAGGTGTACTCGATGCTCGACACGTTCGGCACCGAGCTCGCGGACTTCTTCCCGGAGGTTCCCGAGGCACTGCCGTCCGAGATCCACGGCCGACTGGTCAACCCCGACGGGACGATGGCCGAGAGCGTGTCGGTCCGGGCCCTGGAGCCGGCGCTCGTGGGCGCGCCGGCTCGTCCGTGGCCGAACCCCGAGGCGGTGACCGACCGCCGGGGCGTGTTCCGCCTCACCCTGCCGACCCGCCCGATCCCCGACGACGGGATGCGGCTGCTCGTGACGGGTGCGAACCGCGGGCTCGAGGTCGCCGTGCGCCGCGCGGATCTGATCGCGGGCGACGGCGATCTCGGCGTGCTCCCGCTCGACCAGGCGGTCGAGCCGCTGCCGAGGAGCGTCCTGGCCCGACTCGGCGACGTCGTGGTGCCGACCAGCGAGCGCGACGTGTTGGAGAACCCGTCCGAGTACGCCACGCCGGCGCCGGTGATCACGCTCGGCGAGGGCGACTGTGCGATGGCGTTCCGCTCCAACTCCGGGGTGATCGACCGGTTCCGCTACTCGCTGCTCGTCCGGCTCATCGAGCCCCAGCTCAGCCACCGGCGGCTCGGGGCGCGGTTCACGCTCGACCGCGGCAAGGGGGCGGTCCTCTCGGCGTCGACGTCGGGGATCGGTACGTACGTCGGCGTCGACGACCTGGTCGCGGCGATGACCCGGCTCGGGCGGTGGGAGATCGTCGAGCGGGTCCCCGTCGAGACGCCGATCGACGTCGACGCGTTCTTGGACCTGGTGGAGCGCGACCCGAAGCGGGTGCCGAAGGCGGCGAGCCTCGGTCTGGGCTACGTGGTCGACATGCGCCAGATCTGGATCCCGACCGGGATGTCACTCGGCGATCTCGTGTACTCGCTCCCGCTGGCACCCGGCGAGCAGCAACGCATCGCGGTGTCCGACGAGCGCGCGACGCTCACCGTCCGCGAGGCCGAGACGATGACCGCGCAGGAGCGCCAGCGCTTCGACGAGGTGGCCGACAGCTCGACCGACGCCGTGTTCCGCAGCGCGTTCGACGAGGCGGCATCCGGCGGGAGCACGATGCGCACGAGCAGCTCGGGGGGTGCGATCGGCGGCGGGCTCGGCGTCGGCGGTCTGTTCGGCAAGATCGTCGCGGGGATCGGGGTGGCCGGTGGGTACGCCAGCTCGACGACCACCGGTGCCACCTCGACGTGGCAGAACACGACTCGCGACTACGTCTCGAGCGCCTCGCAGGACTTCCACTCGAGCCTCTCGCGGCAGGCGTCGGCCCGCCGCGAGGCGAGTCGCACGAGCGTGCGCTTGGCGTCGGCGACGGAGCGTCGCGAGGTGGTCACCAAGGTCATCACGAACCACAACCGCAACCACGCGCTGACGATGCAGTACTGGCAGGTGCTGCGGCACTTCGGTGTGACGAGCACCGTCGACGACGTGCAACTCGTGTGCTTCGTCCCGCTGGAGATCATGCAGTTCCTGCCCGCCAGCCACCCCCGGACGTTGCCGACGGGCGAGTACCCGCGGAACTACCTGTTGCACCGCTACGGGGCGTTGCTCCGGCACCACGACGTCATCGCGTCGCGCGTCAGCCGCCAGGCCGAGCTGCGCCACGGGCTGCGCGTGCTGCGGGCGTTCGCCGGCAACCCGACGATGACGGTCCAGGGCTCGTCCGGCAGCGCCCAGGACATCGTCGAGGTGACCGTCGAGGGCACGTTCATGCCGTTCGAACAGTTGACCGCGACGATCGTGTCGACCACCGGGGCACGCGTCGGGCCGGTGCGTCTGGACGGGCAGAGCGCGTCGGTGCCACCGGGCTTCGAGACGCGCGCGGCGCTGCTGCAGGCGTTGCGCGACCGGCGCTCGGACGGGTTCGAGTCCCGATCGGCGACGCTGGTGCTCCCCGAGCACGTCGCTCGCAGCGACGTCGCCCGGCTGGAGCTGCGCCGGTCGTTCACGACGTTCTCGTACCGGTTGTCACTGCCCTCGAACGTGTCGTTCGGCGACCTGTTGAACTACCTGCGCAACCGGTCGAACCTCGACGTGATCCTGACGCCGGCCGACCTCGAGCGCGAGCTCGGTGGGCCGCTCGTGCGGGATCCAGAGGCGAAGATC
>SKSP01000534.1 GCA_007122945.1 Ilumatobacteraceae bacterium
GCGGCCGAGCGCTTCGACGTCACCAGGATGACCGGCGTGGACTCGTCGCCCGCGATGCTCGCCGTCGCACGCGGGCTCGACCAGGAGCGGGTCACCTTCGTCGAGGGCGATCTGGCGACGTGGAACTCGCGGGGCGACCACGATCTGGTGCTCGCCAACGCCAGCCTGCACTGGGTCCCCGACCACGCCGCCGTGCTCGCCCGCTGGACCGCGGCGCTCGCACCGGGCGGCTGGCTCGCCGTGCAGGTCCCCGCGAACGCGTCCCACCCGTCGCACCTCGCGTCGGTCGCCGTCGCCCGTGCCGAGCCGTTCCGGTCGGCGTTCGACGGTGACCCCCCGCCCGACCCGGTCGCCGTCAACGTGCTCGCCCCCGCCCGCTATGCGAGCATCCTCCACGAGCTCGGGCTCGTCGACGTGCACGTCCGGCTCCAGGTGTACCTCCACGAGCTCCCCGACTCGTCCGCGGTGGTCGACTGGACCCGGGGCACGTCGCTGACCCGGTTCTTCGACCGGTTGCCGGCGGGACTGCACGACGCCTTCGTCGACGCGTACCGCACCGAGCTGCTCGACCGCATCGGCCACCACGCCCCGTACCTGTTCACGTTCGACCGCATCCTGATACGGGCCCGCCGTCCGTGAGGTACGGGAGCTAGCATCGTCCCCCCATGGGGCACGAGTCGCATCCGGAGTTCGTCACCCTGCACGCGCTCCGCATCAAGGGGTTCGCCCCCGTCCCGACACTGGCGGAGATCGCCGCGCTCCCCGCGGGCGACGTCGAGTCGTACCTGACGGCCTTCGAGCAGCACGGTCACGTGCAGTACCGGGAGAACCGGGGCCTCTGGCAGCTCACCCCCGACGGGCGCGAGATGCACGCCGAGCGGCTCGCCGACGAGGTCGCGGCGGCCCGTGCGGCCGAACGGCTCGCCGAGCACTACCAGCCGTTCCTCGGCTTCAACGACGAGTTCAAGCAGCTCTGCACCGACTGGCAGCTGCGGGACGGCCAGCCGAACGATCACACCGACGGCGAGTACGACCGCAGCGTGCTCGCCCGGCTCGACGCGCTGCACCGCCGGGCCAACCCCGTCGTGGGGTCGATGGCCGAGGTGCTCGCCCGGCTCGCGCCGTACTCGCCCCGTCTCGACGGCGTCGTGCGCCGGGTCGTCGCCGGTGAGACGAACCTCGTGACGGGCGTGATGTGCGGGAGTTACCACGACGTCTGGATGGAGCTCCACGAGGATCTCATCTTGACCCAGGGCATCGACCGCAGCGCCGAGGGGAGCTTCTGATGCCGCACTTCGGCCGGATCGTGACCGCCATGGTGACCCCGATGACCGCCGACGGCGCGGTCGACCTCGACGGCGTCGCCCGTCTGGCCCGCTGGCTGGTCGACCAGGGCAACGAGGGCCTCGTGGTGTGCGGCACCACCGGCGAGTCGCCCACCCTCTCCGACGACGAGAAGCTGTCGATCTTCGCGGCGGTGGTCGAGGCCGTGGGCGTCCCCGTGATCGCCGGCACGGTCGGCGCCGACACCGCCCACGCGGTGCACCTGTCGAAGGAGGCGGCCGCGCTCGGCGTCGCCGGGATCCTCTCGCTCTGCCCGTACTACAACCGGCCGTCGCAGGCCGGCATCGAGGCCCACCTCCGGGCGGTGGCCGAGGCGACCGCGCTGCCGAACCTGCTGTACGACATCCCGGTGCGCACCGGACGCAAGATCTCCGACGAGGTGTTGGTGCGACTCGCCCACGAGGTCCCCAACGTCGTCGGGGTCAAGGACGCCGCCGGCAACCCGGCGGCCACCGCGCGCGTCGCCGCCGTGACCCCCGACGATTTCGAGGTGTACAGCGGCGACGACGGCATGACGCTCCCGTTGCTCGCGGTCGGTGCCGTCGGGGCGGTCGGGGTCGCCACGCACTGGACCGCCCCGGACCATGTCGAGATGTTCGATCGATGGGCACGGGGCGACACCGCCGGCGCGCGCGCCGTCAACGCACGGATGCTCGAGAGCTTCGCCTACGAGACCGGCGACGCCGCGCCGAACCCGATCCCCACCAAGGTGATGCTCGGCATCCTCGGGCTCGACGTCGGTGAGTGTCGGCTGCCCCTCGGGCCGCCACCGACCGGACTGGACGACACGGCGCGCGAGGTCCTCGCGCGCCTCGAGGCCGCACGCGCGGCGGCCGGCCACCTGCCGGCGGAGAGCGAGACGAACGAGATGATCCGTGGCTGAACGCAACCGCACCCGAACCCGCGACGAATCGACCCGCGACGGATCGGCCCGCGACGAACCCGTGCGCGTCGTCTTCCTCGGTGGGCTGGGCGAGATCGGTCGCAACTGCATGGCGATCGAGCAGGGCCGCGGCGACGACCGCCGGATCATCCTGATCGACTGCGGCCTGATGTTCCCCGACGCCGACATGCACGGCGTCGATCTCGTCCTGCCGGACTTCACGTACCTGCGCGACAACGCGGACAAGATCGAGGCGCTCGTCGCCACCCACGGCCACGAGGACCACGTCGGCGGGATCCAGTTCCTGTTGCGCGACAACGACGGCATCGGACACCTCCGCGACTCGCCCCTGCCCATCTACGGCGCGCCGTTGACCCTCGGTCTGGCCCGCAACCGGATCGAAGAGGCCGGGCTGCTCGGTCGCACCGACATGATCGCCGTTCGCGACAACGAGATCGTCGACATCGGGCCGTTCCGGGTCGAGTTCGTCCCGGTCACCCACTCGGTGCCCCACGGGCACGCCATCGCCGTGCACACCAACCAGGGGCTCGTGCTGCACTCCGGCGACTACAAGCTCGACCTGACACCGGTCGACTCACGGCGCACCGACCTCGCCCGCCTCGGCCACCTGGCGACCGAGCACGGCATCCGCCTGCTCCTGGCCGACTCGACCAACGCGGAGGAGCCCGGCTACGCACCGAGCGAGACGAGCGTCGGCTCGGTGTTGCGCACCCTGATGGTCGAACATGCCGACCGGCGCATCATCACGGCCAGCTTCGCCAGTCACCTCCATCGCATCCAGCAGATCGCCGACGCGGCGATCGGTGCGGGCCGCAAGGTCGCCACGCTGGGGCTCAGCATGCGCAAGAACGTGCGGCTCGGCCTGCAGCTGGGCGTGCTGAAGATCCCCGAGTCGGCACTGGTCGACGTCGAGGACATCGACCAGTACGAACCCGGTCAGATCTGCGTGATCTCGACCGGATCCCAGGGGGAACCGATGTCGGCGCTCGCGCTGTTGGCCCGTGGGGAGAACAAGTTCGTCAAGCTCAGCGACAGCGACACCGTCATCTTGTCGAGCCACGCCATCCCGGGCAACGAGAGCAACGTCAACAAGGTGATGGACGGTCTGCTCCGCGCCGGCGCCGAGGTGATCCACTCCGGCGTCGTCGACGTGCACGCGACCGGCCACGCCCAGGCCGACGAGATCAAGACGTACCTGTCGATCGTGCAGCCCGAGTGGTACGTGCCGATCCACGGCGAGTTCCGTCACATGGTCGCCAACGCCAAGCTCGGCGTGCTGATGGGCGTGCAGAGCGACCACGTGCTGGTGTGCGAGGACGGCGACGTGATCGAGCTCTCCGACGACGGTCTCGAACCCGTCGGGCGGGTGCCGGCGGGCTACCTCTACGTCGACGGCATCGTCGGCGACGTCGGTCGGGGTGTGCTGCGCGACCGCCGGGTGCTCTCCGAGGAGGGTGTCGTGGTGGTGGTCGTCACGGTCGACACCCAGACCGGCAAGGTCCTCACCGGGCCCGAGATCATCACCCGCGGCTGGGTCTACGCCCCCGAGGCCGAGGACCTCCTCGACGAGGCCTGCGACGCCGTGGCCGAGTCCGTCGAGACGGCGCTGGCGAACGGCGTCCGCGACGTCGAGGCGCTCGAGCGCGACGTCCGCCGGGCGGCCGGCAAGTTCGTCAACGAGCGCACCAAGCGGCGGCCGATGATCGTCCCCGTCGTCATGGAGGCGTGAGCCGTCCGATCGCCACGGCGGCCGTCGCACTGCTCATCGTCGTGTCGGCACTCGCCGTGGCGGGGTGCGGCGGCGACGACGGGCCCGACGAGCGTGCCCGACCGGCCGTGGCGCAGATCGAAGCGGCGGTCGCGGCGCTCGAACGCGAGCTCGACGGCCCGCAGGAGTACTTCGAGATCAACGCCGACACCCAACTCGTCAACCTGTTCGTCGCCACCGACGGGGCGACGACGGTGACCCCGTACCTGTACATCGACGGTGAGCTCCAGCCGCCGGCACCCACCCGACCGGTCACCGAGGGTGCGACGTTCACGGCGGATCGGATCGACGTCGATCCCGAGCGCGTGCTCGACCAGGTGGCCGAGGAGTTGTCCGACTCCGAGCTCGCCACGTTCGTGGTCGTGGTCGGCCCGGCGGGCGACGTGCGCTACGAGGTCCTCACCCGGTCGCCCCGGGGGGGCACGCTCGCCGTCGAGGTGAGCGGCGACGGCGCAATCCTCGGCGTGGAATCGCTGTAGCACCCTTCGGGCGACGCGAC
>SKSP01000184.1 GCA_007122945.1 Ilumatobacteraceae bacterium
CGCCCGATGGCCGCCCATCTGGCATCGGCGGGCCACGACGTCACGGTCCACAACCGCACGGCCGCCACGGCGTTGGCGTGGGTGGCCGCGCACGGTCACCGGGCCGCACCCACACCCGCCGAGGCGGCGGCCGGTGCGGAGTACGTGATGACGTGCGTCGGGAACGACGACGACGTGCGCTCGGTCGTGCTCGGCGACAGCGGCGTGCTCGGCGCGATGTCGCCGGGTTCGGTGCTGATCGACCACACGACGGCGTCGGCCGATCTGGCGCGTGAGCTCGCGGCGACGTGCCACGAGCGTGGGGTCGGCTTCGTCGACGCCCCGGTCTCGGGCGGCGAGGCCGGGGCCCGGAACGGCGTGCTGACGGTGATGGGCGGGTGCGACGACGAGTCGGTGTTCGAGCGGGTCCGAGCGGTCGTCGATGCCTATGCCGCGGCGTGCGAGCGGCTCGGTCCGGCCGGATCGGGGCAGCTCACCAAGATGGTCAACCAGATCTGCATCGCCGGGCTCGTCCAGGGTCTCGCCGAAGGGATCGCCTTCGCCCAGCGTGCCGGCCTCGACGTCGAACGGGTGGTCGACGTGATCGGCAAGGGCGCCGCCCAGAGCTGGCAGATGGACAATCGGGCCGCGACGATGGCCCGCGGCGAGTTCGAGTTCGGCTTCGCCGTCGAGTGGATGCGCAAGGACCTCGCGATCTGCCTCGCCGAGGCCCGTCGCAACGGCAGCCGTCTGCCGGTCGCCGCCCTCGTCGACCAGCTGTACGCCCAGGTCGTCCAGCGCGGCGGCGCCCGGTGGGACACCAGCAGCCTCGTCCAGCTCCTCCAGGACCCCTGACCCCGAACCGTCTGCCGGAACCGACTCGTTTCGGTCGGTCGGCGCGGACGGTTCGGGTGGTCGCTGCGAAGCGTCTGTCGGAACCGACTCGTTTCGGTCGATCGGCGCGGACGGTTGGGGTGGTCGCTGCGAAGCGTCTGTCGGAACCGACTCGTTTCGGTCGATCGGCGCGGACGGTTGGGGTGGCCGCTGCGAACCGTCTGTCGGAACCGACTCGTTTCGGTCGATCGGCGCGGACGGTTGGGGTGGTCGCTGCGAACCGTCTGTCGGAACCGACTCGTTTCGGTCGATCGGCGCGGACGGTTCAGCTGAGGGCGAGGTGGAGGCGGTCCACGCCGCGGATGGTGATGCGGTCGCGCCAGTGCGGCTCGCCGGTGAGCTCGAGGTCGGGGAACCGGCGGATCAGGCGGCCGATCGCGACCGCCGCCTCGAGCTTGGCCAGCGACGCGCCGAGGCAGTAGTGGATGCCGGCCGAGAACGCCAGGTGCCGGTTGGCGTTGGGGCGGTCCAGGCGCAGCGCGTGCGGGTCGGCGAACACGGTCGGGTCGTGGTTCGCCGCGCCGAGCACGGTGAGCACCGTGCCGCCCGGCGCCACCTCGACCGGCTCGCCGGCGGCGCCCGCATAGACGGTCGGGACCATGGCGACGCGGACGGTGTGCTGGACAGGACCGTCGTAGCGGAGCAGTTCGTCGACCGCTCGTTCGTCGAGCCCGGGATCGTCGCGCCACCGGACGAGCTCATCAGGGTTGCGCAGCAGGGCGAGCGTGCCGTTGCCGATGAGGTTCACCGTGGTCTCGTGGCCGGCGACGTAGAGCAGTATGACGAACGAGATCAGCTCGGCAGGGGAGAGCCGATCGCCCTCCTCCTCCACGGCGATCAGGCCCGACAGCACGTCGTCGCCGGGCCGGCGTCGACGCTCCTCGATGACCTCCCACATGTACGGCGCGAGTTGCCCGATCGCGGCGTCGGCCGCGTCGAGCGTCTCGATCGTGGCGGTCGGCTCCAGCGCGGCGGTGAGCGTCTGGCTCCAGTCGCGGAGCTCGTCGCCCCGTTCGGTCGGCATGTCGAGCAGCTCGGAGATCACCTGGAAGGGCACGGGGAAGGCGAGCTCGTCGATCAGCTCCATCGAGCCCGTGTCCGCGGCGCGGTCGAGGACCTCGTCGACCATCGCCTCGATCCGGGGGCGCAGCCGGTTGATCGCGGTCGGCGTGAACGCCTGGGTCACGAGGCGGCGCAGTCGGGTGTGGTCGGGCGGATCGAGGTTGAGGATCGTCTTGGCCGAGCCGTTCGCCCGACGTTGGCGGCGTCGCATGGCGACCGGGTCGTCGCTCGGGGTGGCGTTGGCCTCGACATCGCGGCTGAAGTCGTTGCTCCGCAGCGTGCGGGCGACGTCGTCGTATCGCGTCAGGACCACGGTGCCGAGTGGGTTGCGCCAGGCCGGCGCCTCGGTGCGCAGCCGGTCGTAGTACGGGTACGGATCGGCCCGGAACGCCGGGTCGAACGGATCCCACAGTCGCTCGGGGGCCAGGTCGTCGCGGTCGCCGATCGTGCTCATCCGGTGATCCCCGCGGTCGTGTCACGCCGGCCGGCTGCGCGATCGTCGGCGAACCGTTCGAGTCGTTCACGCAGTTCGTCGGACCCGGTGTCGTCGGCCCACTGGCGGGGGATCGCCGGGAACTCGTAGTCGCCGATGTCGCGACGTTCCGCCGTCGCCTCCTTGCGGGTCAGCGCCGCCTCGACAGCGGGGGCCAGGCGTGCCTCCTTCGCGGCGCGGGCGGCGTCGTCACGCTCGGCGAACTCGGGCAGCACCTCGGTGCCGAACAGCTCGATCGATTCCATGATGTGCTCGTGGCGGTTGCGTCCGGCCTGCAGCACGAAGATCACCTGGTCGACGCCGGCCTCCTCGTAGCGCCGCAGGTAGTCGCGGAGTTGAGCCGGGGTGCCGATCGACCCGCGTAGGCCGGTCGTGTCGCCGGCGGCGACCTTGGCGCCGAGGCGCTCCTCCTTGACCGCTCGGGCGACCGCCTCCGGGTCGAAGCCCTGGGTGCCTCGGCGTTGCTCGTACTCCGCCCAGACGTCGGTGACGCCGGGTCGGTGCGAGCCGAAGACGTAGTAGTGGCCGAGGCTGTACCCGAAGAAGTTGGCACCCTCGGCACCGCGGCGGATCGCCTCGTCCTCGTCGTGGTGCAGCATCATCGGGCTCACGCAGGCGACCTGTGGGTTGACGTGCCAGCCAACCGGGACACAGCGCTCGGCGAGGACCTGCTCGTACTCGCTGACCCAGGTACGGGCCTCTTCCGGATCGATGAACGCGAACGTCAACGCACCGATGCCCTTCTCGGCGGCGAGCAGGATCGTGTCGCGCCGACTGCACGCCACCCACAGCGGGGGGTGCGGGCGCTGGACCGGCTTGGGAACGACGTTGCGCGGCGGCATGGTGACGAACTCGCCGTCGACGCCGGCGAACGGTGTCTCGACCATGCAGCGGATGGTCGTCTCGAGCCCCTCCAGCCAGGCGTCGCGCTTACGGGCCGGGTCGATCCCGAACCCGCCGAGCTCGGCCTCGCTCGACGATTCGCCGCTGCCGAACTCGACCCGGCCGTTGGACACGAGGTCGAGCATGCCCAACCGCTCGGCGGTGCGAGCGGGGTGGTTGAACTGGGGGGCGGTGAGGATGATGCCGTGCCCGAGGCGGATGTTCGTGGTCCGCTGACTGCAGGCGGCGAGGAACACCTCGGGAGCGGAGGAGTGACTGTACTCCTCGAGAAAGTGGTGCTCGACCTCCCAGACGTACTGGACGCCGAGCCGGTCGGCGAGCTCGACCTGTTCGAGCGCGTCCTGGATGAGGCGGTGCTCGCTCCGGGCGTCCCAGGGCCGGCCCATCTGGTGCTCGTAGAAGATCCCGAAGCGCATGACAAGATGTAAACACGGGTGTATACATGTGTCAATGACGACCGCAGGAACGAGAGCGTCCGGGTCATCCGGGGCGACCCGTCGGTTGCCGCGGGAGGAGCGCCGGTCGCAGCTGCTCGGCGCCGCGGCGACGGCATTCCTGCGGGCCGGCTACGACGGCACCTCGATGGAGGACGTCGCGGCCGAGGCCGGCGTCACGCGGCTCATCGTGTACCGGAACTTCGGGTCGAAAGAGGAGCTCTACCGGGCCGTCCTGACCGGTGTCACCGAGCGGCTGGCCGACGAGTTCGCCCCCGATCCCGAGCGGGTCGACACGCTCCGCCCGGGCATCGTCGAGCGGGTGGTCCGGGTGGCCCGGATCGATCCCGACGGCTTCCGGTTGCTGTGGCGTCACGCCGCCCACGAACCGGCGTTCGCCGCCGAGGCGGGCGCGTTCCGGGAGATCGTGACGTCGTACACCGCGGCACTGATCCACCCGCGCGTGCACGACGCGACGTTCCGGACCTGGGCCGCGTCGGCCCTCGTCGGTCATCTCTACGACGGCGTGTGCGCGTGGCTGGACGACGGCGATGTCGCCCGCGACGACGAGTTCGTCGACCGCATGGCGGCCGGCCTGCGCGCCCTCGTCACCGCCTGGTCCTGACCCGTTCCGTCCGCGCCGATCGGCGGGTTCCGGTCGGTTGCCGCGGACGGTTCGGATGGGTGGTGGGCCGGTTCCGTCCGCGCCGATCGGCGGGTTCCGGTCGGTTGCCGCGGACGGTTC
>SKSP01000067.1 GCA_007122945.1 Ilumatobacteraceae bacterium
CCCGATGCCGTCGAGCGTGGTCTCGTCGGCGCGATCGTCGCCCGGTTCGAGGCCAAGGGCCTGACGATCGCGGCGATGGAGCTGCGCACGCTCGACACCGACCTGCTCGCCCGGCACTACGAGGAGCACGTCGGCAAGGGGTTCTACGACGACCTCGTCGCGTTCATGTCGCGCGGCCCGGTCGTGGCGATGGTGCTCGAGGGACCCGAGGACACCTGGGAGGTCGTCCGTGCGATGATGGGTGCGACCAACCCTCGCACTGCCGCACCGGGCACCATCCGTGGCGACCTCGGGATACTGTTCACCGAGAACCTCGTCCACGGCAGTGATTCGCTCGTATCCGCGGAGCGCGAGATCGGCATCTTCTTCCCGAATCTGTAACATTCCCGGGGATGCGCATCCCCACCTGCCTCGGGATGCACCACACGTTCTCGGAAAGGGGCCGTCATGGCTCGCAACAACCCGCTGAGTCTCGGTCGTGATCTGGCCATCGATCTCGGTACCGCCAACACGCTGATCTACGCGCGCGGTCTCGGCATCGTCCTCGACGAACCCTCGGTCGTCGCCGTCAACGTCAACGACGGTCGCCCGGTCGCGGTCGGGCTCGAGGCCAAGCGGATGATGGGGCGCACGCCGAACCACATCAAGGCGATCCGGCCCCTGAAGGACGGTGTCATCGCCGACTTCGACGTCTGCGAGAAGATGCTGCGCTACTTCATCCAGAAGGTGCACGCCAGCAAGTGGTCCAAGCCGCGCATGGTGATCTGCGTGCCGTCGGGCATCACCGGCGTCGAGCAGCGCGCCGTCCAGGACGCCGCCGAGTACGCCGGCGCGCGCAAGCCGGTGCACATCATCGAGGAGCCGATGGCCGCCGCGATCGGCGCCGACCTGCCCGTCCACGAACCGAGCGGCAACATGGTCGTCGACATCGGTGGCGGCACGACCGAGGTGGCGGTGATCTCGCTCGGCGGGATCGTGACCGCCCAGTCGGTACGGGTGGCCGGCGACGAACTCGACGACGCCGTCCTCCAGTACGTGAAGAAGGAGTTCTCGCTCGCCATCGGTGACCGCACCGCTGAGGAGATCAAGATCCAGATGGGGTCGGCGTGGCCGATGGAGGAGGAGCTGACCGCCGACATCCGTGGTCGCGACCTCGTGAGCGGCCTCCCGCGCACCATCCAGCTGACCACCGAGCACGTGCGCGAAGCCCTCGCCGAGCCCGTGGCCGCGATCATCGACGCGGTGAAGATGACCCTCGACAAGACGCCGCCCGAGCTCGCGGCCGACATCATGGAGGACGGCATCATGGTCACCGGCGGTGGTGCCCTCCTCGGTGGTCTCGACCAGCGCCTCATGCACGAGACCGGCATGCCGATCCGCATCGCCCACGAGCCGCTCTACAGCGTCGTGGTGGGTTCGGGGCGGGCGCTCGAGAACATCGACGCGATGCGCGGGTTGATGTCGCTCGGCGGCGACGACTGACCCCGCCGGACCGTCATGGCGAATCTCGCGATCGGGCGGCGGCGCCTCATCGCCCTGCTGTTGTTGACCTCCGTGCTGTTGTTGACGCTCGATCTGCGGGGCAACGTCGTGTTCGACCGCGCCCGTGACGGGTTCGCCCTCGTGATGTCGCCGTTCGAGACGGCTGCCCAGGTGGTGACCCGCCCGGCCGTCAACGCCTGGCGGGCCATCACCGAGTACGACGACCTCCTCGACGAGCTGGCCCGGTTGCAGGAGCAGGTCGACGGCCAGCGCGGAGCCGAGATCGCAGCCCGCAACGCGATCATCGAGCACCAACGGCTGCTCGCCCTGAACGACCTCGAGTCGCTCGCGGACATCCCGTCGGTGACGGCGTCGATCATCGGTTTGTCGCCGAGCAACCTCGATCAGATCGTCGAGATCGACCGGGGTGGTCTGCAGGGCATCGAGACCGGGATGCCCGTGGTGAACGAGGCCGGCCTCGTGGGCAAGGTCACCCAGGTCTTCCCGAACTCCAGCCTCGTGATGCTCGCGACCGACACGCGCTACGCGGTGCGGGTGAAGGTCCTGTCGGAGCAGACCCCGGTGGAACCCACCGTCCCGCCCGACACCGTGCCGAGCGGTCTGGAGGTCGGCGACGTGACGACCACGACCACGACCACCACCACCACGACGGTGCCCGAACCCGTGGTGCCGGGCGAGGACGAGCCCGGCGACGATCCGACCGGTGCCGATCCGACCGGTGCCCATCCGGCCGGTGCCGATCCGGCCGGTGACGATCCGGCCGGTGACGATCCGGCCGGCGACGCCGACGCTCCCGACGACCCGTTCGGCCTCGACGGCCCGATCACCGTCACCACGACCACCGCGCCACCGGTGCTCGTCGAGCGCGAGACCGGCGCGCTGCGGGGCCAGGGCCAGCGCCGGTTGCCGATGGTCACGTTCGTGTCCAGCTCGCCGACGCTGGGTCAGATCAACGTCGGTGACACCGTGTCGACCGCGGGTGGACGCGAGAGCCTCGCTCCCCCCGACATCCCCGTCGGGGTCGTCCGGAACGTGATCAGCCGGCCCGGGTCCGCCGGGACCGAGCTCGAGGTCGAGCTGAGCGCCGACCTGAACCGGCTGCAGTTCGTCCGGGTCCTGCTGTTCCGCCCGCTGGCGGAGGTCGAGTCGTGATCGCCGCACTCGTCCGGGGGCCCCTCGGACGGCTCGTCCCGGTCGCCGTCGTGCTGCTCGCGCTCCAGACCACCCTGTTCGTCGACGTGCAACCGTTCGGCGTGGTCCTGCAGTTGCTCACGGCCTTCGCCGCCGCGGCCGGCGTCGCCGGCGGGCCCGAGCGCGGCATGCTCGCCGGGTTCCTGCTCGGGCTGATGTTCGACCTCGGGACGGGCGCTCCGCTGGCGTCGTCGTCGTTGACGATGGGGCTCGCCGGCCTGGTCGCCGGCTCGGTCACGTTCTTGAACATCGAGTTGCGCTGGTGGCTGTCGGCCGGCTTCGTGGCGCTCGGCGCGGCGGTCGGCGAGTTCGCGGTCCCCGTCGTCCGGTACGTGATCGGGCAGGAGGACGTGTTCTCCGAGCACCTCTACACGATCGTGCCCGTCGTGGCGGTCGGCGCCGCCCTGCTGAGCCCCTTGCTGGTCCCGCTCGGTCGGTGGTGTCTGCTGATCGGCAAGGTCGAGTGGAAGGTCCCCAACGAGTGAGCCGGCCGGACCCCACGCCCGTGCCGCACACCACATCGGTGCCGGACGATGCGCGCCCGATCGGGCGCGCCGACGGGCCAGACTGGTGCGATGGCTGCTGACCGGCGTGCGACGCGTTTCGGCGTCCTGGCCCTCGTCGGTGTGATGCTGTTCGGTCTCGTCGGCGTCCGCATGTGGTTCCTCCAGACCGTGCGGGCCGAGGAGCTCCAGGAGCGCGTGACGTTCTCCAAGACGAGAACCGTCGACCTGTTGCCCGAACGCGGGCGCATCTTCGACGTCAACGGGCGCATCCTCGCGGACAACCAGCGGATCCTGACGGTCGCCGTCGATCGTCAGGTCATCCGCCGCACCAGCGACCGCGAGGAGCTGTTCCGACGTCTGTCGGGGTGGATCCAGGTACCGGTCGAGGAGATGGAGCGACGCTACGAGAGCCCGCTGTACAGCCCGTTCCTCCCCTTGCCGTTGCGCGAGGACGTCGACGAACCGACGGCGATCGCCCTGCTCGAGCGCTCCGAGGACTTCCCGGGGGTCACCATCGAGACCGAGTCGCGGCGGGTCTACCCCTATGCGCCGCTCGCGGCGCACGTGGTCGGCTACATGGGTGCGATCACCGTCGAGCAGCTCGACTACTACCTCGACCAGGGCTACAACCGCAACGAGCGTGTCGGCCAGTTCGGTGTCGAGCTCAGCATGGAGGAGTACCTGCACGGCCAGTGGGGACGCCGGGTCTACGAGGTCGATGCCGCGAACCGGCCGGTCCGGGTCGTCGAGGAGATCCCGCCGATCAACGGGTTCGACATCCAGCTGTCGATCGATCTCGATCTGCAGCAGTACGTCGAGCAGGCGGTGCAGACCTCGCTCGAGGCCCGGCGCGGCCAGCCGGCGCCCAACCCCGAGATCGTGAAACCCAACGGCCAGCGGGAGCGGTTGGACCCGACCCAGGGTGAGACCGTGCCGTTCCCGGCACCCGCCGGTTCGGCGGTGCTGATGAACTACGAGACCGGCGAGGTGGCCGCGGTCGCGAGCTATCCCACGTTCGACAATCGTTGGTTCGAGTCCGGGATCTCGGGCGACAAGTTCCGCCAGCTGTTCCCGTTGACCGACGACCCCGACCAGTCGATCCTCGTCAACCGGGCCGTCCAGGGTCGGTACAACCTGGGCTCGACGTTCAAGCCGTTCCCCCTGTACGCCGCGTTGAACACCGGCCTGATCGGCCCGTGGGACATCTTCAACGACACCGGCGAGTACCGGATGCAGTACGTCGACCAGGACCGTTGCGACGCCGGATTGATCCGGTGCGTGTACCGGAACGCGCTGTGCAGCGGGA
>SKSP01000367.1 GCA_007122945.1 Ilumatobacteraceae bacterium
CTTCGACGCCGCCTGCCGCGAGCAGTTCGGCGAGGGCGCATCGGCGGTCACCGCCGACCCGGCGTCGCCGTACGCGTGGCAGTGCGTCACGGAGGACTGACCCGTCCGGCCGACCGCTCGTGACCGGGAACGACGCCACTCACGGAGCGGTCCATGGCGCGACTCACGAGGCGACTCACGGCGCGGTGGCGCCGACGTCGATCTCGTACCGGCGGATCAGATCGAGCGCCTCGCGCTCGGCCACCTCGAGCCGCTCGCGGGCGTCGGTACCGTCGACGACGACGTCGGCCGCCGCCAACTCGATGACCCGCTGCACCGACGAGCGCGGCCCGATCTGCATGCCCGTGGCGACCGGCGAGGCCGGCGTCCGCGCCAGCTGCGCGTAGGGGACCTCGAACTGCGGGTACTCCTCCCAACGCGCGGTCGTGACGGCGTGCTCGGCGGCGGCGAACGTGACCGGCACGTACCCGGTCGCCGCGGCGAACCCGGCCTGGCTGGCGGGTGTCAGCAGGAACTCGGCGAACCGGGCCGCGGCCCCCACCGCGACCGGGTCGCCGTTGTCGAGCAGCCACAGCGATCCGCCGCCGGCGAGCGCGCCGGTCCCGCCGGCGAGCGACGGCATCGGAGCGACGCCGAGGTCGGCGCCGGCGAGATCGTCGAGTCCCTCCTCGTAGACGAGCCGGACGATGTCGCCGAGCGCCGCCGACGTGTGCATCGTGAACGCCGCCCGATCGTTCAGGTCGATCAGGCGGAGCAGGTCGTCGAACCCCGACTGGTTCACGCCGACCCACGTGACGAGACCGTCGGCGTACAAGCCGCGGGCCCACTCCAGCGCGGCCACGGCCTCGTCGGTCGCGAAGCGCACGCCGGCGACCGGGTGCCCGTCGCGCCCGTTGTCCGGCTCGACCAGCACGTGCCCGTGGTGCACCGCCAGCTGCTCGACCAGCCAGCTCGCGGACTGGTCGTACATGGCGAGTCCACCCGGCGCCTCCCCCGCCGCGGTGATCGCGGTGACGAGCGACGCCAGCTCGGTGAGCGTCGCCGGCTCGGCGTCGGGGTCCAGCCCGGCGTCGGCGAGCAACGACCGGTCGTACATCAGCACCGGCGTGCTGATGTTGAACGGGTACGCCCACACCGTGCCGTCGATCGCCATCGTCTCACGGATGACCGGCAGGAGCTCGTCGAACACCGACGGGGCGCGGCCCCAGCACGCCGACGGCGGGACGAACACCCCCGAATCCGCCAGCAGGCGGGCGTCGTCCACCGACCCCATGAACAGGTCGGGGAAGTCGTCCGGGTCGGTCCCGCGCAGGAGCCGCACGGCATCGACGTACCCGTCGACGCGGATCTCCTCGATCGTGATGTTCGGGTGCGCGGCGGCGAAGCCGGCGACGAGTTCGTCGAACGCGGTCGACAGCTGATCGGTCCCGAGGTTGTGCCACAGCGTGACGGTGGTGGCGAGATCGGGATCGACGGTGGCGTCGCGATCGGCGTCGCAGACCGGTCCCTCCGCGACGTCGTCGGCGGACGGCGGGGTGTCCGGCGTGTCCGGCGTGTCCGGCGTGTCCTGGGTGTCCGGTGCGTCCGGCGTGTGCGGTCCGTCCGGTGTGTCGAGGTCGTCCGGAGTGTCGGCATCGTCGGCGTGGGCACCGGCGGCAGTGTCGGCGTCGTCCTCGGCGGCACGAGGGTCGGCGACCTCCGTCGGACCGTCGTCGGAGAAGCACGCCGACACGGCGAGGAGCACGGCGGCCACCGCGCCAGCCATCGCCCGTGTGGCCCGTGTCGCGCGTGTGGCCCGTGTGGCCCGTGTCGCGCGTGTCGTCCGCCCGGAGCTGCCTCCTCGACCCATCGTCCCGACATCGTGCCACCTGGTCGATCTCCGTTCCGTTACGGAGCACGCGTTCGGCGTCGGCGTCAGCGGAAGTCGCGGCTGGTCGTGGACGCCGGGAGCGGGAGCGGGCCGAGGTGTTCGGCGACGACGTTGATCACCCCCTCGGCCCGCTCGAGCCGGCCCCGCACGATCATCGCCGGTGCCCCGCGGGCGACGGTGCGGAACCGCACCCAGCACCCCTTCGACACCACCACGTTGATCAGACCGGTCTCGTCCTCGAGGTTGAGGAACGTGGTGCCCTGGGCCGTCATCGGGCGCTGGCGGTGCGTCACCACGCCGGCCACCAGCACCGTGGCGCCCGGCTCGCGATCCCACAGACCGGTGGCGGTCACCACGCCGCGCCGGTCGAGCTCGGCACGCAGGAACCGGGTCGGGTGCCCGTCGGGCGACACCCCCGTCGCCCACAGGTCGGCCACGGCCTCCTCGACCGGGGTCATCCCCGGTAGCCGCGGCGCCCGATCGCCGGTCACGATGCCCGGCAGCCGACCCGGGCGCGACTGGGCGACCGCGCCGACGGCCCACAGCGCCTCGCGGCGTTCGAGCCCGAAGCACGTCCCGAACGCCCCGGCGGTGGCGAGGGCCTCCAACTGGGCGAGCGTCAGCTCGGGCACCCGACGCACGAGATCCTCCGGGTCGCGGTACGGCCCGCGCTCGTCGCGCTCGGCCACGATCCGCTCGGCCAGCTCGTCGCCGACCCCACGCACCGACCCGACCCCCAGCCGCACCGCCACCTCCCCTCGCCCGGTCCCCGACCCGCTCTCGCGATTCGTGTCGGCACATGTCGCTGCCGACGTCGGATGTGCCGACACGAATCGCCGGTGGGACGGGTCGGACGGGTTCGGCTCGACGACCGGCTGGACCGGTTCGAGGGTGGCGCCGGGTCGCGACGCCAGGAGGTCGGGGGTGTGCACCTCGACGCCGTGACGGCGGGCGTCGCGCACGAGCGTGTGCGGGCTCCAGAACCCCATCGGCTGAGCGTTCAGCAGCGCCGCGCAGAACGCGGCCGGCTCGTGGTACTTGATCCACGCCGACGCGTACACCAGGTACGCGAACGACACCGAGTGCGACTCGGGGAAGCCGTAGTTGGCGAACGCCTTCATCTTCACGTACAGCTCGTCGGCCACCGCACCGGTGATGCCGCGCTCGGCCATCCCCGCGTACAACCGCTCGCGCAGCCGCTCCATCCGGGCCGCCGAACGCTTCGACCCCATCGCCTGGCGCAGCTCGTCGGCCTCGGCGGGCGTGAACCCGGCCACGTCGATCGCCATCTGCATCAGCTGCTCCTGGAACAACGGCACCCCGAGCGTCTTGCCGAGGGAGTTCTCGAGCAACGGGTGCAGGTACGTGACCGGCTCCTGGCCGTTGCGGCGTCGGATGTAGGGGTGCACCGACCCGCCCTGGATCGGGCCGGGACGGATCAGCGCCACCTCGACCACCAGGTCGTAGAACCGCCGGGGCTTGAGGCGCGGCAACGTCGCCATCTGGGCCCGGCTCTCGATCTGGAACACCCCCACCGTGTCGGCCCGGCACAACATGGCGTAGACCTCGTCCTCCTGGGGGATGGTGGCGAGGTCGATCTCGTACCCGCGGTGCTCGCGGATCAGGTCGACCGCGCCGTGCAGCGCCGAGAGCATCCCGAGCCCGAGCAGGTCGAACTTGACGAGGCCGGCCGCGGCGCAGTCGTCCTTGTCCCACTGCAGCACCGACCGCTGCTCCATGCGGGCCCACTCCACCGGGCACACCTCGATCACCGGCCGGTCGCAGATCACCATCCCGCCCGAGTGGATGCCGAGGTGGCGGGGGGCGTCCTCCACCTCGGCGGCCAGCTCGAGCACCTGGGCGGGGATCGTGCAGTCACCCTGGGCGGTGGTGGCCGCCACGTTCCCCCACCCGTCGACCTGCTTGGCCCAGGCGTCCTGCTGGCCGGGGGCGTGGCCGAGCGCCCGCGCCATGTCGCGCACCGCCGAGCGCGCCCGGTAGGTGATCACGTTGGCGACCTGGGCGGTGTGGTGCCGCCCGTACCGCTCGTACACGTACTGGATCACGCGCTCTCTCTGTCCACTCTCGATGTCGATGTCGATGTCGGGCGGTCCGTCACGTTCCGTCGACAAGAACCGCTCGAACAGCAACCCGAGCGACACCGCGTCGGCGGCGGTGACGCCGAGCGCGTAGCACACCGCCGAGTTGGCGGCGCTCCCCCGGCCCTGGCAGTAGATGTCGTTGCGGCGGCAGAACTCCACGAGGTCCCACACGACGAGGAAGTAGCCGGGGAAGCCGAGCTGCTCGATGACGGCGAGCTCGTGGTCGATCGTGCGCCACGCCCGCGCCCGCAGCGACAGGTCGTCGACGACACCGCCCGCAGGGTGTCCGGGGCGCTCGCCGTAGCGGCGACGCCCGCCCTCGGTGACGAGGTGGCGCAGGTACGCCATCTCGGTGAGCGGCCGGCCACCCGCCCCCGGTCGCGGGTCGGGCGGGCACGGGAACGGCGGGAGGCTCGGTGCGACGAGCGCCAGGTCGAACGCCGCGGCCCGACCGATCTCGGCCGCCCGCTCGACCACCCCCGGGTAGCGGGCGAAACGGCGGGCCTGCTCGGC
>SKSP01000414.1 GCA_007122945.1 Ilumatobacteraceae bacterium
CGTCCCCGTCGCCGAGCAACTGATCGAGCAACGCGCGTCCGGTCGGTGTTCGAGGCTGAGCGAGAGCGCGGGTGTCGACGAACAGCGTCGGATCGAGTGCCCGAAGGCGTGCGATCCCATCGGCCAGCATGGCGACGAGACCCTCATCGGCGACCCCGTGCAACGTGACGACCGTGCCGACGCCAACCAGCGAGGTGGTCACGTGAACGGTCATCGGCGGATCTCCGCACCCATGAGCCGACGGTACGACTCGTTCGCCGACCGAGCGAGGGCCAAAGGTCCCTACTCCAACGTGAACTCGACCGCCAAGGACGAACGCACCGTCGCGCATCACGAGCAACATCGGGATGCGCGACGCGTCATGCCAGCGGGGGAACCTCGGATGACGTGTCGACGTGCGCAGATCAGCCCGGGGAGGACTTGGCGGTCGCCGTCCGGCACAACGACGTGCCGCCCCCGAGCCCGCGAGCGCCTCGACGACCGGCTCGCGGTGTGCGGTTCCGGACATCGACGATGCCGCGTAGGTCGCGCACGGTCTCGATCTTGGCGTCCTCGCCGTGCGCACGACGCACGATGTAGTGCACCTCGCCGAGGTCGATCCACGACATCAGCGGCCGCTCGCGATCGAGAAGGTCGGTCACGAATCCGGCCGTTGGCACGGCGTTCTCGAGGTGCCGCAACACCGCCCACGACTCGAGCACCTCGGTCAGGGCCGAGATTCGCGCTGGCGATCGGCCTCGCGATCGGTCGCGAGCGCGTCGACGAGCGCTGATCCCTCGAACCGACCGCGCAGTGCACGTCGCTGGCTGGCGGGGCGAACCGCCACGTGGTCGTCGTGGTGCCAGAAAGTGACCTCGTCGCCCGGTTCGATCCCGAGCTCGTCGCGCAGCGCCTTCGGGATGACGACCTGGCCCTCGGGCCCGACACGGTGAGTCATACCTCCCAGTAACTCTGCTCCGCTGCCCGTGGAACCTGCGACACTACGATCAGCGCGGCTCATGTCTGCCGAGCCTCTCGTCCTGCTCGCTGCGTTGCTGCTGCTCGGCGGCGTCTTCTTGTCGAAGACGTCGTCGCGGTTCGGCGTGCCGAGCCTGCTGCTGTTCCTCGTCCTCGGGATGCTCGCCGGCTCCGAGGGTGTGCTGCGGATCGAGTTCGACGACGTCGAGCTGGCCCGATCCGTCGGGATCATCGCGCTGGCGTTCATCTTGTTCAGCGGAGGCCTCAGCACCCGCTGGAGCGACATCGCGCCGGTACTCGCTCCGGGTGTCGCGCTGGCGAGCGTCGGCGTCCTCCTCAGCGCCGTGGTGCTCGGCTGGCTGGCGAGCCTCATCCTCGGCCTCAGCCTGCTGGAGGGGATGCTGCTCGGCGGGATCATCGCGTCCACCGATGCCGCCGCGGTGTTCTCGATCCTGCGTTCGCGCGGGGTCCGCCTCGGCGGACGCCTGCGGGCGATGTTGGAGCTGGAGTCGGGCAGCAACGATCCCGCGGCCGTGTTCCTCACCGTCGGGTTCATCGCGCTCATCGAAGCCGACGGCACCACCGCGGCGGATCTCGCCGCGTCGTTCGTCGTGCAGATGAGCGTCGGGGTCGTCGCCGGGGTACTGCTCGCGCGGATCGCCGTCGTGACCGATGCCATCCGCCACGCGTCCCGCGGCCACGACGACGCCATGCTCGCCGTCACCACCTCGCACCCCGGAAGGACCACCCAACTCCTCCTCGGGAGCAGGGCCGCGGACGTCATCCGCGCCGCCACCGTCCCCGTCCTCGTCGCGTCCAAACACGGGACCGCTCCCCCACCCTGACGGCCGTTCGCCGTCGAGCAGCTCGCGTCAGCACGCCGAACGCCCGTCGACGCCGTGGACCGTCGCGGCGCGGCGGGCGGCGGGGCGCACCTCCGGCTCCACACCCGGTTCGACACCCGGTTCGGCGGTCGGCACCTCGGCCGGTCCGGGAGCCGGCTCGCAGATCTGCTCGATGCGGATCTCGTTCCACCGGGTGAGCCAGCCGCGCAGGTCGGGGAACGACATCGGCCGGGCGATCCCGAATCCCTGGGCGATGTCGCAACCCATCGTCTGCAGGACGTCCCACACCTCGGTCGTCTCGACGCCCTCGGCGATCACGTCGAGACCGAGACGGTGGCCGAGGTCCACCACGGACTGGACGATGACCCGGTCACGATCGTTCGCCAGGAGACCGCCGACGAACACGCCGTCGATCTTCACCCGATCGACCGGCAGGTGACGCAGCGTCTCGAACGACGAGTACCCCGTCCCGAAGTCGTCGATCGCGATCGTCACCCCCGCCTCGCGCAACCGCTCGATCGTGTACGACGACTGCTCGGGGTACGTGGCCAACGCCCGTTCGGTCACCTCGATCTCGAGTCGATCCGGCCCGAAGCCGGTCTCCGACAGGACGGTGAACACCAACGGTGCGAAATATCGGTCCTGCAGGCTCCGCGGTGAGACGTTGACGGCGAGTCGCACCGCGTCGGTGCCGACGACCTGCATCCCGTGGATCGACATCCGCAACACCATCTCGGTCACCGGTCCGATCAGGTCGGTCTGCTCGATCAGCCCGATGAAGTCCGCCGGCTGGATCTCGCCGTGGAGCGGGTGCTGCCAACGGATCAGCGCCTCCAGGGTGTCGACGGACAGGTCGTCCATGCGCAGCTGTGGCTGGAAGTGGATCCGGAACTGGTGGTCGGTGAGCGCCTCGCCGATGTCACTCAACAGCTCCACGCTGCCCCGCCGGGGGACCTTGATGCAGTCGTCGTACCGCTCCACGTTCGTCCCGAGGCGCTTGGCCCGGTACATCGCCACGTCGGCCGACCGCAGCAGGTCGGCCGGTGAGCGGCCGTGGCGGGGAGCGAACGCCACGCCGATGCTGGCATCGACGCTCACCGGGAAGCCACTGACCGTGAGCGACTCCCCCAACTCGTCCTGGAGCGCTGCGATCCGACGCTCACCGTCGGTCGTGCCGTCGGACCGCACGTGGAACGGGAGCATCACGGCGAACTCGTCACCACCGAGCCGGGCGGCCACCGCATTGCGAGGCAGGCAGCCGACGAGCCGGTCGGCGAACGCAACGAGGATCGCATCGCCCACTTCGTGACCGAGCTCGTCGTTCATCTCCTTGAAGCGGTCGAGATCGATCACGATCACGGCGCCGGTGGCCGCGCCACCGATGCCGCCGAAGGTGTCGGTCACGGCCTCCAGGAACGCGCGGCGATTGGCGAGTCCGGTGAGCGCGTCGTGGCGCGCCTCGTACGCGCGCTCGAACGCGTGCTTCGTGGAGCGGAAGACCAGCACCGTGGAGACGGCGAGCAGCGGTACCAACGTGATGCTGAAGCTGACCCCGACGATCCAGATGGGCGCGAGCGACAGCAGCGCTCCTTCGGCGGTGCCGCGCGCGCCGACTCCGCCACGCAGCGCGGTGGTCAGCGGTGAGCGGTTCCGGACCGCAGCGTCGATCGAGGTCACGAAGCCGTTGGCGAGCAGGATCGCCCCACCGGCCATCGTCGCGACGAGGACCCACTGCCACGACACCCGGCCGGCCGCGGTGTCGACCGCCTCGGTCGCGTCGAAACGGATGAGGACGGTCGCCGCGATGCCGAGCGTGAGACCGACCCGGGCCATCCGGAACACTCCCGTCGCGGTCGACGACCGTCGGACCAGGCTGTGGGTGAGCGAGCCGACGAGAGCGACGGCGATCGCTCCCGATGGCGACCCGACCAGGAGGAGCCCGAACGCCCAGAGGTACAACGGGGTGATGGGCTCACGGATGCCGACCGGGATCCAGCACCTCCGGCACGTCTCACCGAGGACGAGGGCGACGGCGGCGAGCGCGAAGAGAGCCCGATCGACCGTCGAACCCGTGCGGTGCCACTCCCACCAGAGCACCGCGGCCACCGCGACGATCGCCACCACCACGGTTGCCGACGCTGTCAGGAGCAGCGCGACGCGATCGGGGACCTGTCGGGTGGCGAATCGGACGATCGGTCGCCGACGGTCGTCGTGTGCGCCGCGCTCGCTCCGATCTTCCGCTCCCACCTGCTGGCTCCGTCCGCCTCGGTCGTCGGGCGTCGACGGTGGATCCGACGACTGAGGGAACGATCGGCACGAATCCGGCTCGACTTGAAGGGCTCCGTCAGGAGGATCGCCGGGAGCGTCGCCAGCGCACCACGAGCGCCACGTAGCTGCCGATCACGACGACGGCGGCGACGGCCTGGGCCTGGCGGAGCATGTCACCGGGATACAGGACACCTTCGACGTACCGCTCGATGAACGACTCCTCGTAGCGCTCCTGGCCGGCCCGCGCCCGTAGCGCCCGTTCGAGCGGGGTGAGCGGACAGGTGATGCTGAACGTGATGATGAACGCGCTCCACGCGATGGACGGGACGTGGGCCCAGAGCACCTTCGGCCATCGCAGCGCCAGGAGACCACCCACCACCACGAACACGACGAAGGCGAAGTGGACCACGAC
>SKSP01000451.1 GCA_007122945.1 Ilumatobacteraceae bacterium
CACCGGCACCGCACGAGCACGTCGCGCCGTACTGCTGGACGGCGACCCGGCGGCCGCCGGCGACCTCGACGGTCCGGGTGGTCGACGTGGGGGTGGCCGATGTGGGGTTGGTCGTGCGGTTCGTCATGGGACGCATCGTCCATCCCCAATGGTGACGACAGGTCGTCACCATCGTGTGAGAACCTCCCGGGGGTGAACCGCACGGACCGGCTGTACGCGATCGCCGAGGAGCTCCGCGCCGCGGACGAGCGCGGCCGCACGGCGTCGTCCCTCGCCGAGCAGTTCGAGGTGTCCACGCGCACGATCAAGCGCGACGTCTCCACGCTGCAGCAGGCCGGCCTGCCGATCTGGGCCCGACCGGGACGCGCCGGCGGGTACCGGATGCTGCGATCGTCCACCAGCCTCCCACCACTGCGCCTCAGGACCTCGGAGGCGACGGCGATCGCGCTCGCCCTGCACGTCGCCCGCGAGATGCCCTACGCCGTCGACGGGTCGACGGCGCTCACCAAGATCCTCGCGTCGATGCCGACCGGAGAGCGCGAGCGCTTCGACGACCTCACGGCCCGGATCTGGCGCCACACCGCCGAGCGCCGACCGGGCACAGCGGCAGCGATCGACGACGCGATCGCGGCGGGCCACGTGATCGGGATCACCTACGAGGACGCCGACGGGACCACGACGCGTCGCGCCGTCGACCCGCTCGCGCTCGCGCACACCAGCGGGCACTGGTACCTCCTCGCCCACTGCCACCTCCGGCGGGCCGGTCGGTGGTTCCGGCTCGACCGGATCCGGCGCGTCGCCCCCACCGGTCGGCCACGTGACGAGCACGACCTCGTCGAGCTGTTCGGGGCACCGCCCGAGCACGCCGGGCCCATCCGGCCCGCGCGAGCGGGAACCGGACCGGCTGCAATGACGTCGAACGCACAGCGACCAGACAAGATCGCGGCACCGTCGAACTCGACGGGCCCCGAGGGGGAGGACCGATGACACAGGCGGCGCGACGGAGATGGCAGCGACCGATCGCGCTCGCCACGGCGATGTTGCTGTTGGCGGCGGCGTGCACGTCGGGCGGTGACGACGATCCCGCGACGACCGATCCGGCCCGCACCGATCCGCCGAACGGGCCGACCGGTGGCGCGACCATCGTGGTCGCCGACGACGGCTCGGACCGTGCGCCGAGCGATGTGCTCGGGGTGCGGCTCAGCGACGGTGCCGGCACCACGGACGGCGAACTCGTCGCCGTCGTCGATGGCGAACCGCTCACCGACGACGAGGTCGCCGCCGTGGTCGACCGGCTCCCGCCGTGGGAGGTCCCCGACACCGATCGGACCGACGTCGAGCTCCCGACGGAGTCGCTGCGACCACCACTCGTCGGCGACACCGTCGACGTGCCGTTCCCACCCGACACGGACGCCGCGCCGGTCGACGGGCCCACCGACGGTCCGCTGCAGGTGCTGCGCTACCAGCCCGACGGCGACGTCGACGTGGCACCGTTCCTGACCGTCACGTTCGACCGTCCGATGGTGCCGCTCGGGACGCTCGACCAGCTCGACGAGGCGGACGTCCCCGTGATCGTCGAACCCGCCGTCGAGGGACGCTGGCGGTGGATCGGCGCTCGGACGCTGCGCTTCGAGGTCGAGCCGGACGAGACGGATCGCCTGCCCGCCGCCACCGAGTACCGGGTCGAGGTCCCGGCCGGGACCGCAGCGGCCGACGGCTCCGTCCTGACCGATGCCGTCACCTGGACCTTCACCACGCCGACGCCCCAGGTCCGGTCGTTCCACGGCGACTCCGACAGCCTCCCCCTCGACCCCGTCTTCGTCGCCGTGTTCGACCAACTCGTCGACCCGGGTCCGGTGCTCGACGCGATCACGCTGTCGGCGGGTGGCGACGAGCCTCCCCTGCGGCTCGCCACCGAGGACGAGATCGACGCTGACGAGCAGGCCGCGCGCGTCGTGAGCGGCGCGCTCGACGGACGTTGGGTCGCCTTCCGGGCGGTGGACGAGCTCCCGGCCGACACCCGGGTGACGATCGACGTCGGGCCACGGGTCCCGTCGGCGGAGGGGCCGCGCCGCTCCGACCAGGTCGAGTCGTTCCGGGGTCGCACCTACGGCGGGCTCGACGTCGTCCGGTCCGAGTGCGGTTGGGGTGATCGATGCGAGCCGGGGATGCCGTTCGTGATCGAGTTCAGCAACCCGCTCGACGGCGACACGCTGGACGCCGAGACGTCGACAGAGACGTCGACAGGGGGGGCGGTGGTCGTCGAGCCCGCGATCCCCGGTCTGCGGGTGCAGCAGTACGGGTCGACACTGGAGCTGAGTGGTGTGACGAGCGGTCGCACCGAGTACACGGTCACGCTGGCGGGATCGATCGGCGACGTGTTCGGCCAGACCCTCGGCGACGACGTCGAGCGGACGTTCCGGGTCGGCGCGGCCCGCCCGTCGTTGTTCGGCCCCGATCAGGAGCTCGTCACGACCGATCCGTCGGCCGATCGGCCGCGCCTCCCCGTCGTGACCGTGAACCACGACCGGGTGCGGCTGACGGCGTGGGCGGTCGACCACGACGACCTCGACGAGTACCGCCGGTACCTCGACCGGCGGTGGTCCGACACGCGGCCCGACGACCCGCCGTGGACCGTCGCGGTCGACGTCGAGGTCCCGATCGACGGCCCCGACGACACACCCGTCGAGACGGCGATCGACCTGAGCGACGCGTTCGCCGCGTCGGGCGGCCCGATCGTCGTGCGGATCGAGCCGACCGAGGACGTGATGGACGAACTCGGCCGTGGCGACGACCACTGGCGCAACCGCCCGATCGTGGCCTGGGTCCAGTCGCCCCGGATCGGCGTCGACGCCGTCGTCGACCACGAGCGACTGTTGGCCTGGACGACCGACCTGCGCACCGGCGACCCGGTCCCGGGTGTCGAGGTCACGTTGCTCGGCGACGGGCGGACGGTGACGACCGACGAGGACGGGTTGACGAGCGTGGAGCTCGGCACCGCGGAGGTGTCGGGGGTCGTGGCGAGACACGACGGCGACGAGGCGTACCTCCCGCTGTCGGGCCGCAGCACGACGCGGACCGACGAGAGCCGCTGGTACGTGTTCGACGACCGCGGCGTCTACCGTCCGGGCGAGACGGTCCGCCTGACCGGCTGGGTGCGACGGCTCGCGCTCTCGGCCGACGCCCAGCTCGCCCTCGACGACCGAGCGACCGAGGTCGGCTTCACGGTGTACGAGGCGCAGGGCAACGAGATCGCCGACGGCACGGCCGACCTGAACGCTCTCGGGGGGTTCAACCTGGCGTTCGACGTGCCCGACGCCGCCAATCTCGGGACCGCCTGGATCGAGCTGGAGCTGATCGGCGGCCCGTCCGACCGCTGGTCGCAGCACGCGTTCCAGGTCCAGGAGTTCCGCACGCCGGAGTTCGAGGTCACCGCTCGCCAGGTGTCCGCGCCGCCGTTCTACGCGGCCGAGCCCGCGACCGTCGCGGTCGACGCCGAGTACTTCGCCGGTGGCCCGCTGCCCGACGCCGAGGTCAACTGGACGGTCAGGACCGCCACGACGACGTACACACCACCGAACTGGAACGACTTCACGTTCGGCATCTGGCAACCGTGGTGGTGGTACGACGGGTACGGCCCGTCTCACGGGCACCACGCCGCCCACGACGCCGACTGGGGGTTCGAGCCGTGCTTCGACTGCCCGCCCGGCGCGGACGCGACGTACGCCGAGCACGTCGGTCGCACCGATGCCAACGGCACCCACCACCTGCAGATCGACTTCGACGCCGGCACCCCGACCGACACCCCGACCGGCACCCCGACCGGCACGGTCGACCTGCCGTCGACCGTCACCGCCGAGGCCACCGTGTTCGACGTCGACCGGCAGGCCTGGGCGTCGCGCACCGACCTGTTGGTCCATGCGGCCCGGCTGTACGTCGGCGTGCGCAGCGACCGCTCCTTCGTCGAGCAGGGCACGCCGCTGCGCGTCGACGCCGCCGTGACCGACGTCGACGGGAGCCCGGTCGGCGGACGCGAGGTCGAGATGACGGCCGGCCGCCTCGAGTGGACCAACGTCGGCGGGCGCTGGAGCGAGGAGCTCACGGACACCCAGACCTGCACGCTCACGTCCACGGACGACCCCCGCGAGGAACCGGCGACCTGCGAGTTCACGACCGGTGTCGGCGGGCAGTACCAGGTCACGGCCGTCGTCGCCGACGACGACGGCGACCGCAACCGCAGCGAGCTGACCCTGTGGGTGAGCGGCGCGGCGACGCGTCCGTCGCGCACCGTCGAGCAGGAGGAGGTCACGGTCGTCCCCGACCGAGAGACGTACCGACCCGGCGACGTCGCCGAGTTGCTCGTGCAGGCCCCGTTCGCCCCGGCGAGCGGGCTCGTCACCGTGGTCCGCAACGGCATCCTGTCGTCCGAGGTGTTCGACGCCCCCGACGGCAGTGCCGTCCTGACCGTCCCGATCGACGAGGCCCACGTCCCGAACCTCGGCGTCGAGGTCGAGATGGTCGGCGCCGCCGAGCGCCTCGCCGACGACGGGACCCCACTCCCCGGCGCGCCGCCCCGTCCGGCGTTCGCATCCGGCCGGATCGACCTGTCGATCCCACCGGTGTCCCGAACCCTGGACGTCACCGCCACCCCCGCCGCGCCGACCCTCGGCCCGGGTGAGGACACGTCGGTGACCGTCGCCGTGGCCGGCCCCGACGGCCGACCGGTCGAAGGAGCGCAGGTGGCGCTCGTGGTGGTCGACGAGGCGGTCCTCGCGCTCACGGGGTACGAGCTCGCCGACCCACTCGACGTGTTCTACGCCGACGTGCCGGCCTGGGTGTCGACCGCGAACTTCCGACGCAGCATCGTGCTCGACCGTCCCGACCTGTTCGACACGGACGGCCCCGCCGACGGCGCTCCCGTACCCGGCGCGCCCGACGAGGACGCGGCCGCCGAGGCCGCCGACGACGCGGCGCCGGGCGCAGATCGTCTCGACGGCGCCGACCCGGCGATCGACGTCCGCGTCGACTTCGACGCGCTCGCCGTGTACGCGCCCGAGGAGACCACCGGCGCCGACGGCACGGTCACCGTCGACGTTCCGCTGCCCGACAACCTGACGCGCTACCGCGTGATGGCCGTCGCCGTCGACGGCGTCGACCGCTTCGGGACCGGGGAGTCGACGATCACGGCCCGCCTGCCGCTGATGGTGCGCCCGTCGGCACCGCGGCTGGCCAATCTCGGCGACCGCTTCGAACTGCCCGTCGTCGTGCAGAACCAGACCGGCGAACCGATCGACGTGGACGTCGTCGTCCAGACCGCCAATCTCGATCTCGCCGGTCCCGCGGGCCAGCGGGTCACGGTGCCCGGCGACGACCGGATCGAGGTGCGCTTCCCGGTGACCACCGACGAGGTCGGCACCGCCCGGATCCGCGTCGCCGCCGTGAGCGACGACATGGCCGACGCCGCCGCGGTCGAGCTCCCCGTGCTGACGCCGGCGACCGCCGAGGCCTTCGCCACGTACGGCACGATCGACGGCGACGAGCCGATCGGGCAGCCGCTGCTCGCCCCCGATGGCGTGCTGCCCGGCTTCGGCGGCCTCGAGATCGGCACGTCGTCCACGGCGCTGCAGGCGCTCACCGACGCCGTGCTGTACCTGTACGAGTACCCCTACGACTGGGCCGACGGGTACGCCTCACGGATCCTCGCGGTCGTGGCGCTGCGCGACGTCCTCGACGCCTTCGACGCCGAGGGGCTCCCGCCCGCCGACGAACTGAACGCCCGCGTCGCCGACGACATCGAGCGTCTCGCCGCGCTGCAGAACGACGACGGCGGGTTCCCGTACTGGCAGCGGGGCCGCCCGTCGGTCCCGTGGGTGTCGATCCAGGCCACCCACGCCCTCGTGCTCGCGGACGACGCCGGCTACCCCGTTCCCGGCGACACGCTCGGCACCGCGCTCGACCATCTCGCCGACATCGAGCGCCACGTCCCGTCGGACCACTCCCCCGAGCTGCGCGACACCCTCATCGCATACGCGCTGCACGTCCGCTCCCTCGCCGGCGACCGCGACACCGCGGCCGCCACCGCGCTGTACGGCCGGGCCGGCGACGCGCTGGAGATCGACGCGCTCGCCTGGCTGTGGCCGCTCGTCGACGCCGCGGACGCCGACGAGATCGAGCGGACGATCGCCAACCGCGCCGTCGAGACCGCCGGCGCGGCGACGTTCGCCACGAGCTACGGGGAGGACGCCTACCTGATCGCCCACTCCGACCGCCGGACCGACGGGATCGTCCTCGACGCCCTGCTCGCGCAACAGCCGGACAGCGACCTGATCCCCAAGGTCGTCGCCGGCCTGCTCGGCGACCAGGTCCGTGGCCGATGGAACAACGCCCAGGAGAACAGCTTCATCCTGCTCGCCCTGAAGCGCTACTTCGACACGGCCGAGTCGGTCACGCCCGACTTCGTCGCCCGGGCCTGGCTCGGCACCGGCGACGATGCGCGCTTCGTCGCCGAGCACGTCCACGCCGGACGCACCACCGACCGCACGGCGACGCTCGTCCCGATGGACCTGCTCCTCGACGGCGAGATCGACCTGGGGTTCGACACGGACGACGCCGACCTGGTGCTCGTCAAGGACGGACCCGGCCGCCTGTACTACCGGCTCGGGCTGCGCTACGCGCCCGCCGACCTGCAGCTCGACGCCCGCGACGAGGGCTTCGTGGTCGACCGCGTGTACGAGGCGGTCGACGACCCCGACGAGGTCGTCCGGAACCCGGACGGCACCTGGGAGGTCCGCGCCGGGGCGACGGTGCGCGTCCGGCTCACGATGGTCGCCGACGCCCGGCGTACCCACGTCGCGCTGATCGACCCGCTCCCCGCCGGCCTCGAACCGCTCAACCCGGCGCTGGCCGTCACGCCCGCACCGCGTCTGGACGATCCGGCCGAGCCCGACGGGCCGGACGCCTGGTGGTGCTGGTGCTGGAACTGGTTCGAGCACCAGAACCTGCGCGACGACCGCGCCGAGGCGTTCACCAGCTACCTCCCCGGCGGCACGTACGAGTACACGTACCTCGCCCGGGCGACCACTCCCGGCACGTTCGTCGCCCCGCCGACCCGCGCCGAGGAGGTCTACGCCCCCGAGGTGTTCGGCCGCGCCGCCTCCACCGTCGTCACCGTCCGCTGACACGTGTCCACACGTGTCATCGAGAACGACCGGATCCGGTCGAATCCGATGACACGTGCGAACCGGGGGCGATCGAACCGATGGTCCGCCGGCGGGTACGGTTCCGCCGTGGACGAACGCCCGGCCGTGGGCCGTCGACGTGGTGCGGCCGTGGTGGTCGCGGCAGCGTTGGGTGTCTGCCTCGGCGCGCTCACCGAAGGGATCGCCGGGCCGATCGCCGACGCCGGCGACGGCCGGGTGCCCGCGGGCCGCGTGGTCCGCGTCGAGGTCCCGGAGGCGATCGGCGGCAAGACCGTGATCGGGCAGCTCACCGTCGACAACGCCACGGAGCCGGGCTTCGTCACCGCGTACGGGTGCGCCGACGGCCTGCCCCACGACGCGAGCGGGGCGATCGGCCGATCCGACGTGAACTACGACGGACGGGTGACGCCGGTCGCGTCGAACCGGCTCATCGTGCAGGCCGACGAGGACGGCGAGGTCTGCTTCTACACGTCACGCCGCATCGACATGATCATCGACGTCAACGCCGTGTCGTTCGACACGGGGATCAACTCGTTCACCAACCGACGCACCGACACGCGCACGAGCAACCCCCGGCCGCAGGTCGCACCCGACGGCGTCGTGCGGATCCCCGTCGCCGAGGCCGTCGGCGGCCGCACCGTGATCGGCCAGCTCACGGTCGACCGGGCGTCCGACGCCGGCTTCGTGATCGCGTACGGCTGCGCCGACGATGTCCCGACCGACGGCCTCGGCCGGCCCCTGCGCTCCGACCTCAACTACGACGGGCGGGTCTCGCCCGCCGCGTCGAACCGCCTCGTCGTCCAGGCCGACGACCACGGCGACGTGTGCTTCACCCCGTCGAGCCGGGTCGACCTCGTCGTCGATGTGAACGGGGTCGCCGACGTCGGGATCTCCTCGTTCCCCAACCGCCGACGCGACACCCGCACGGGCAACGGGGCCACCGCGTTGCCGGCTCTCGCCGCCGACGAGATGCTCCGGGTCCGCGTCCCGGGCGCACAGGGCGGCGGGACCGTGCTCGGCCAGCTCACGGTGGACCGGGCCTCGGGGGCCGGCTTCGTCACCGCGTTCGGATGTGGAGACGGCCTCCCGAGCGACGTCCACGGCGGCATCACGCGCTCGGACCTCAACATCGACGGTCGCATCTCGCCCGTCGCGTCCAACCGCCTCGTCGTCCAGGCCGACGACGCCGGCGACGTGTGCTTCTCGACCTCGGTCGACGCCGATCTCATCGTCGATGTCAACGCGGTCTCCCACGTCGGCATCACGTCGTTCCCGAACCGCCGCACCGACACCCGCACCGGGACCACCTCGACCGAGCTGCCGGGCGCCCACGCCGTCCCCCAGTGGCCGCCGTTCGATCCGGCACCGGCACTCGACGGGGTCGCCGCGCTCACCGGGGCACCCGCCAGCGCGACGATCACCCAGCGGTCGATCGTGGCGGTCAAGATCGACAACTACGGGGCGGCCCGACCACCGTGGGGGCTCGAGCGCGCCGACGCGATCATCGAGGCCAACGTGGAGGGCATCACCCGATTCGTCGCGCTGTTCCACACCCACCTCCCGGAACGGATCGGCCCGGTCCGCTCGGCCCGGACGGCCGATCTCGACCTCCTCGCGGCGATGAACCGGCCGGTGTTCGCCTATTCGGGGGCCAACGAAGGTGTGTCGGCCTGGATCGCCGCCGCGGCGGGCTCCGGGGTGCTCGTCGACTTCACCGCGCAGCGCAACCCGTGCTTCACCCGCGAGCCCGAGCGCCCTCGACCGCACAACCTGTGGTTCGACCCGACGTGCGGCGTCGGCGTCGCGACGACGGCGGGCCCGGCCGGGCCGCTCTGGGAGATCGACCCTGGGTGGGTGCCGCCCCCCGGCGTGCCGACCACCTCGGTGTCGAGCTTCGTCGTGCCGATGGACGGCGTGCAGGTCGGCTGGACGTGGGATCCGGCGACGAGGACCTACCAGCGCTGGCAGGACGGGCTGCCGCACGTCGCCGAGTCGGGCGCTCGGATCGCCGCCGACAACGTGGTCGTGCTCTCGGCCCACCACGTCCCGTCGCCGGTCGACGCTCGCTCGCCGAACCCGATCACCGTGGGAGCCGGCGCCGCCGTCGTGCACCGCGACGGCCGAGCGATCGCGGTCACGTGGGAGCGCCCGACACCGTACTCGCCGTTCTCGTTCCGGCACCCGGCGACGGGGGCACCGGTGCCGCTCGACCGTGGCACCACGTTCGTGCAACTGGTCCGCGGGGTTCCGGGCTGATCCGGAACCAGTCCATGTCGAACATCGAGACCGACGACGATCTCTCCCACCGGGAGCGACTGGCCGTCATCGTCGAGGAGAAGCTCGACATCCCGATGGCGGTGCTCGCCGTGCTCTGGGCGGCCATCGTCACGTACGAGCTGCTGACGCCCGCTCCGCTCCGCGGGTTGGTGGTGGCGGGGAACGTCATCTGGGTCCTCTTCATCGTCGAGTTCCTCGCCAAGTTGGTGATCTCCGGACACCCCGCGCGCTTCCTCCGTCGACGCTGGCCGTCGATCTTCTTCCTCGCGCTCCCCTTCCTCCGAGTGTTCCGGATCTTCCGCGCCGTACGGGTCCTGCGAGCTCTCCCCGCCGCCCGGGTCGTCGGGTCGTCGTACCGGACGATCGGCACCGCCCGTTCGCTGTTCAACGGCCGGATCGCCTTCTTGGTGGTGACGTCGGCCGTCGTCGTGTTCTCGGGTGGCCAATTGCTGTACCTGGTCGAGGGCGAGGGAGCCGGCCGGCAGGGATCGTTCGGAGATGCCCTCTGGTGGACCTCCAACGCGGCGATCAGCGGGAACCAGGTGTTCGAGCCCGAGACGATCCTCGGACGGCTGATCGCCGTGACACTCAGCGTCTACGCCGTCGTCGTCTTCGCGTCCGTGGCCGCCACGTTCGGCGCGTTCTTCATCGAATCGCGCGCCGAGAAGGCCGCCGAGGAGGAGGACGCGGCATCTCGATCGACCGACCCGAGCACGAACGGGCACGTCGACGATTGACTGCCAGGGATGCCTCATTGCTCATGACGGCTGTGGTACCGCACCGTTGCGGAGCTTCTCCACAGCGTCTGGGGCATGGGCGGGCAGGATGACGAGACCGGGCGAGCGAGCTCCTGCGTGTCGGCACGCGAGCCGCTCGCGACCGACGCGATCTCCGTAGAATCGCCCCGCGGGCGTGCAACGCCGCGGACGACGCGCGGCGAAACAACGAAAGTCCCGCTCCCGTAGCTCAGTGGATAGAGCGTCGGTTTCCTAAACCGTGCGTCGCAGGTTCGAGTCCTGCCGGGAGCGCCAGAGAACCCCCGGCGCAGGGAGCACACGCACAGGCACCGCCCCCCACGACCGCAGGCACTCATCCCGCCGGTTGGCGGGTTCCGAGCAGTTCGCGTGCCTGGCGGACGTAGCCGGCGTCGGTGAACTCGCCGAGGCCATCGATGACGTGCTGGGCATGGTGGGCGGCGTCGTCGTGGCGACCCTGGTGGTCCGCGAGCACGGCGAGCTCCCAGTGCACCTGGAACCGGTCCGCCGGGTGGCCGATCTCGTCGAGCGTCACGAGAAGTTGCTCGAGCTCTCGGCGCGCCCGGCGCGCGGCGCCGACGACGTGGCGGAGCACGAACCCGGGGTTCGCGAGCGCCGTCCACACCGAACCGCCCGCCGCGCCGGTCGCGATCCGGGCGTGGATCACTGCGATCGAGACGTCGATCATCGTGACGACGTCGAACGTGTCGCCCCGGCGCACAGCGTCCGCGCGGCATCGTTCGAGCTCGCGCATCGCACGCCCAGCCCTTCCCTCCCACAGCAGCGTGAGCGCCGCGAACGATTCGAAGTTCGCGACGAATTCCTGCAGACCGAGCGCACGGCACGCCGGGAGCGACTCCTCGAGGACATGACGTGCCGAGTCGGTGTCCTCGACGAACGCGGCCACACCGGCCGAGAACAGTGACATCGAGAGCCGGTAGAGCGGATCCGGGTCGACTCGGTGCATCTCGTCGACGATGGCACGGGCCGTCTCGAAGTCCCCACACGCGAGCGCTTCGAACATCGACGCGACCAGACTCATTGCCGTCGCCCGACGGTTCCCGCGCTCGGCACCGATCGTGCGGAGCCGGGCCGAGAGCTCGCGTCCGGTCAGGAAGTCGCCGCGGACGTTCGCCGCGACGGCTGCCCCGCCCATCGCCTTGATCTCGATGTAGCGCCGGTCATGTGGATCCTCGACGCTCGAAAGCAGCTCCTGGACGCGCCGCCAATGTGATGTCGCCTCCGAGGTCCGCCCGTTCTGCCACAGGGCGAAGATCATCCAGGCGCGCGCATATGCCTCGGCGGCCGGGGCGCCGCTGCCCTCACCGAGCTCGATCGCCTCGTCGAAGAGCGTGATCGCCTCGGCCACCTCTCCACGACCCCAGTGCGCGACATGACCCTGCCAGGCCAACCACCGCGACCGGAGCCCGTCGTCGAGCCGATCCGCCGCGTCGGCGTGCGCGTTCATGAGCTCGCCGAGCGCTCCGAAGGTGCCGTGGTAGTAGTGCACCTGCGCCCATTCGAAGATGACCTCCACGACCAGCCGGTCGCGGATCTCGGAGGGGACGGGCTCGGCGATCCACGGCGAGTCACCGGTGAGCAGCGAGAGCGCCCGCGAGCAGTGGTCGTCGGCCTCGGCGAGGGCGTACCGCTCCAGCGCCTTGCGCCCCGATCGCTTCAGGTAGTGGACCGCCTCGATCACGTGACCGCTGCGCTCCCAGTGGAACGCGAGCGTCTCGGCGAGCTCACCGAGACGTTCGGGCATCCCCGCCTCGATCGCCCGGGCCACCCGTTCGTGCAGCTCTTGGCGTTCACGCCGTACCAGACCCTCGTAGGCGACCTCCTGGGTGAGGGCGTGCTTGAAGATGTACTCGACCTCCGGCTCCAGCGACTTCTCGCGGATCAAGTCCACGCTCAGCAAGCGTCGGAGACCATCGTCGAGGCGGTCGGGACGACTCGCGACGTCGCGCACCAACCGGTAGAGGAACTCACGACCCACCACCGACACCTCGCGCAGCATCCGCCGGTGGTCGGCGCCGAGCGCGTCGATGCGCGCCGCGATCACCCCGCGGATCGTGTCGGGAACACCGATCTCCTCGATCGGCCGAACCAGCGCCCAGCGGTCGCCGTCGCGCACCAGCATCTCGGTCTCGAGGAGCCGGTTCACGATCTCCTCGACGAAGAACGGGTTCCCCTGGACACGCTCGACCACCGACTCGACCAACTCGTCGGGAACCTCGGCGCCATCGAGGAGCTCGCGGAGGAGCTCGCGCGTCTGACGAGGCGACAGGAGCGACAGATCGAGCACACGCTCGCCCTCCGCGGCGAGTTCGAAGCCCGGGCGGAAGTTGCACACGGTCAGGACCGGCTCGTGACCCGTCGCGGCCAGCTTGCGGATCAGGTCGGCGCTCGACGGGTCCACCCAGTGCAGGTCCTGGAAACACAGCACCGTCGGCCCGCGGACAGCCACCGCGTCGACGAGATCGCGCACCACCTCGAACAGCCGTGTCCGGAACGCTTCGAGATCGATCCGGTCGTCGTCGACGACGACGTCGAACAGCTGACGCAGCACCGCCCCGGCCTGCGGGTGGCCGGGCGCCAGTGCTGCGACCATCGCGTCGAGCTTGGCGGCGACCGACTCGGCCGGGTCCCGCTCGTCGATGCCGGCGGACCGTGCGATCAGATCGATCATGGGTGCGTACGGGACCGATGCCGTCGACGGGTACGCCCGTCCCTCCAACCACACGACATCGGTGTCGAGCTGCGACCTGAACTCCTCGAACAGCCGAGACTTCCCCGCGCCGGCTTCGGCACACACCGTGACCAGCCCCCGCTCGCCGTCGCGCAACCGCTCGACGGCCGCGGCGAGCACGCCCAGCTCCTCTTGGCGGCCGATGAAGCGACCCAACCGGCGCGACGGCACGATCGATCCGCTCCCGCGACGTTCGACCCGGTGCACCCGGACCGGTTCGCGGCGCCCCTTGAGGGAGCGCTCGCCGACATCGGTGACAGCCAGTCGGTCGTCGCGCAGGAGTCCGCGCGTCGCGGAACCGATGAGGATCTCACCCGCGCCGGCGAGTGACTGCAGTCGCGCCGCCACGTTCACCATGTCGCCGAGCGGGCCGCTGCGGACGTCGAGACTGTCGCCGGTGACGATCACGCCACTGTTGATGCCGCTGTGCACCTCGACGGCGCGTCCGGCCACGGACTCGAACCGCGACGCCATCGCCTCGACGGCATCGTGCAGATCGAGCGCGGCGCGAACAGCGCGATCGGCGTCGTCCTCGTGGGCCACCGGATCACCGAACACCGCGAGCACCGCGTCGCCCATCAACTTGTCGACCCGGCCGCCGTATCCCTCGACGATCGTCGCTGCCTCGTCGTACACCGCCCACATGAGCTCTCGCACCACCTCGGGATCGAGGTCCTCGGCGAGTTCGGTGTAACCGGACGCGTCCGAGAACATCACGGTCACCTGGCGGCGTTCGCTCCCGGTGCCGCCCAACCTCGGACTGTCGTCGGTGATCATCGGGCTGCTCGCCTACTCGTCGGCGTCGCCACGAGAGTGTGTCACATTCGCACAAGCGGACGCACGGCCCGTCACCGTTCGCCTACCACGCTGACGCCGCACGATCACGCGTCGCGATCGCGACTACGATCGCTGCGCCCGATGTCGATCACACGAGGGGGACGATCGCCTTGGCCGAACTGCTCAGGGACATGTTGAACGAGCGCGGCGACGAGGTCGCGCTGGCCGACGAGTTCCGCACGTGCACCTACTCGATGCTCGACGAACGCGTCAATCGGCTGGTCGATGCCGTGCGCACCGCCGGGCTGGCGGTGGGCGACGTCGCCGGGGTGCTCTCGGGGAACCGCATCGAGTTCTTCGAGATCACCCAGGCACTCGGCCACACCGGCGTACTGTTCGTGCCGCTCAACTGGCACCTCACCGCCAGCGAGATCGCGTACGTGCTCGAGGACTCGGGGGCGACAGCGCTGTTCGCCGACCACGAGTACGCCGATCTCGCCGCGGAGGCCGCATCGAGGGTGCCGGCCGTGACGACCCGGGTCCTGTTCGGCGGCGAGACACCCGACGGGTTCGTCGACTACGAAGAGCTCGTCGGGTCGGGGAGCCCGGGGGAGCCCGCCGACCAGAGCGCCGGGTTCGTGATGTTCTACACGTCGGGCACGACCGGCCAGCCGAAGGGCGTGAAGTCCTCGATGGTGCAGATCGGCGCACCCCTCGACTCGGTCAAGTTCGTGGTCGACGCCTTCAGCGGTCTGATGGGCATGCCCCACGACGGCACCGCGCTGGTGAACTCTCCCGTGTACCACGCCGGGCCGTACCTGTTGTCGGTCGTCCCGTTCGGGATCGGCAACCGGCTCGTGATCCGACGCAAGTTCGACCCGGCCGAGACGCTGCAGCTGATCGACGAGCACCAGGTGACGATCGTGTACGCCGTGCCGACCCAGTTCGTGCGGCTGCTCCGTCTCCCCGACGACGTGCGGGCCGGCTTCGACGGGTCGAGCCTGCGGTACGTGTTCCACACCGCGGCGCCGTGCCCGCCCGACGTCAAGCGGCAGATGATCGACTGGTGGGGTCCGGTGGTCTACGAGTACTACGGGGCGAGCGAAGGGGCCGGCAGCGGCACCAGCATCACCTCGGAGGAATGGCTGGAGCGGCCCGGCAGCGTGGGCAAGGCCCAACCGACGTGCGAGGTGTGGATCCTCGACGAGAACCACCAGCGCCTCGGGCCCAACGAGGTGGGGCAGATCTACTTCAAGAGCCTGATGGGCACCGACTTCGAATACCACAACGCACCCGACAAGACGGCCGAGTCGCACCTCGAACCGGGCGTGTTCACCTACGGCGACATGGGCTACCTCGACGACGACGGCTACCTGTTCCTCTCCGACCGCAAGATCGACATGATCATCTCCGGCGGGGTGAACATCTAC
>SKSP01000387.1 GCA_007122945.1 Ilumatobacteraceae bacterium
CGGGCGCGCAGGTCGGCGTCGACGGCGGGGGAGGGGGCCTCCTCGACGATCTTCTGGTGGCGGCGCTGGATCGAGCACTCGCGCTCGTGCAACGCCACGGTGTTGCCGTGCGTGTCGGCCATGACCTGCACCTCGACGTGACGGCCGCGCTCGACGTAGCGCTCGCAGAACACGGTGCCGTCGCCGAACGCGGAGCGCGCCTCGCGCTCGGCGTCGGCGCGGGCCGCGTCGAGCGCGTCGGGGGTGCGGACGAGGCGCATCCCGCGACCACCGCCGCCGGCCGACGCCTTGACGAGCATCGGGAAGCCGATCTCGTCGATCGACTCGACCGAGCTGTCGGGGAGCACGGGGACACCTGCGGCGCGCATCGTGGCCTTGGCCTCGACCTTGGACCCCATCGCCTCGATCGCCGACGGCGGCGGGCCGACCCAGGTCAGGCCGGCGTCGATCACGGCGCGGGCGAACCCCGCGTTCTCGGCGAGGAACCCGTATCCCGGGTGGATCGCGTCGGCCCCGGCACGGCGGGCGGCATCGACGAGCAGATCGGCGCGCAGATAGGTGTCGGCCGGGCTGTCGCCCGGGAGTCGGACCGCGAGGTCGCACGACCGCACGTGCAGCGCGTCGGCGTCCGCGTCGCTGTGGACGGCGACGGTGCGGACACCGAGGCGTCGACACGTCCGGGCGATGCGACAAGCGATCTCGCCGCGGTTGGCGATGAGCAGCGTCCGGATCACGTCGTGTCCCCCACGGGCACGACGGTAGCCGACGACCCGCGGACGATAGGGTGCCCGGGTCGAACCATGAGCAGTCGTGCACGCACCTCTCCGCCCGTCGTCCGCCGCGAGACCCGATTCGGTCTGGGGCTGGTCGCCGCGACCGTGGCGGTGCTGCTCGGTGTCGCCGTGGTCGGTGGCGACCTGACGGCCCGCTCCGGTGACGGTCCCGACGACGTCGACGGTCGCCGCTCGGCGTCCGCGGCGGCACCCGACGACGCCGACGACACCGGTGCCGGCGCGCCCGGCGGTGACCCGGCGGACCTCGCCGGACCGGGACCGTCCGAGGCCGACCTGACGGCACCGACCGACACCGAGGAGGCCGACCTGGTCGACCTGGTCGACCTGACCGAGCCGGAGGCGGGCGACCTGGGTGACTGTCGCATCGAAGCGAACTCACTGCGCGCCGGGGACGAGGGCCAGGACGTCCGCTGCCTCCAAGCGGCGCTCGTCGACGCGGCGGTGTTCGACGGCCCCGTGAACGGCGTGTTCGGTCCGTCGACGCACGACGCCGTCGTGGCGCTGCAGACCGAGCGCAACCTGTTCGTCGACGGCGTCGCCGGACGCGAGACGGCGTTGTCGCTCGACATCTGGCGCGACGAGGAGTCCAACGTCGTCCGCACACCGCCGCCACCACCCGGCGCCGTCGACCTGCTCGGTTACCCGTTGTCGTCGGTCGCCACCAGTGGCCCCGACGCACCCCCGCTCCCCGCCGACTCCGGCACCGGCAAGCGACTGGTCTACGAGCGGGCGGGTCAGCGCGTGTGGGCCGTCGACGACAGTGAGACGGTGATCCGCTCGTGGCTCGTGACCGGCAGCATGTACAACAACGAGCTGCCCGGCACCCACTACGTCTACAGCCGCTCGATCGAGTCGACCGCGTGGAACGGGGAGGCCCGACTGCCGAAGATGGTCCGCTGGTTGGAGACCGAGCGGGGCCACATCGGCTTCCACGGCATCCCGACCCGGATGGACAACGGCGAGCCGTACCAGACCGACGACGAGCTCGGCACCCGTCTCTCCGGGGGCTGTCAGCGCCAGGCCGACCTCGACGCCGACTTCGTCTGGGACTTCGCCCCCGAGGGCACCAAGGTCGTCGTCCTGTAGGGCCCAGTCGCCCCACCGAACGCCCGGTGACCGCCCCGCCCCGGCGCTACCGACCGCCCGGTGACCGCCCCGCCCCGGCGCTACCGACCGCCCGGTGACTCTGTGTCGTTGGTTGCCGGGTGGGGCGGCAGCTGGCGACTCTGTGTCGCTGGGGTGCTGATTCGTGGGGTCCGACGTCGGCTGTCCGGTGACTCTGTGTCGTTGGTTGCCGGGTGGGGCGGCAGCTGGCGACTCTGTGTCGCTGGGGTGCTGATTCGCTGGGTCCGGCGAGGTGCTCCACCCGGGCCGGTCGGTGGTCCGGGCCGGTCGGTGACCCGGGCCGGTCGATCACATGCGGAACACGCCGAAGCCGTCGCCGCGGCGGCCGCGTACCTCGTTGTTGTGGGCGACCGACAGGCCGATCCCGAGGATCGTCCGCGTGTCGCGCGGGTCGATGATCCCGTCGTCGTAGAGCTTCCCCGACATGAACGGTGCGAGCGATTCGCGCTCGATCTGGTCCTCGACGGCGGCGCGCATCGCCGCATCGGCGTCCTCGTCGAACTCCCGGCCCATCGACGCCGCCGACTGCCGGGCCACGATCGACATCACGCCCGCCAGTTGCTGCGGGCCCATCACCGCCGTCTTGGCGTTCGGCCAGGTGAACAACAGGCGCGGCCCGTACGCCTGGCCGCACATGCCGTAGTTGCCGGCGCCGTACGACGCGGCCATGTTGATCGTGAGGTGAGGCACCGAGGAGTTGGTGACCGCGTTGATCATCTTGGACCCGTCCTTGATGATCCCGCGTTGCTCGTACTCCCGACCGACCATGTAGCCGGTGGTGTTCTGCAAGAACACGAGCGGGGTGTCGACCTGGTTGGCGAGCTGGATGAACTGGGCCGCCTTCTCCGCCTCCTCGTTGAACAGCACGCCGCGGTGGTTGGCGAGGATTCCGACCGGGAAGCCGTGGATCTCGGCGAACCCGGTGACGAGTGACGCTCCGTAGAGCGGCTTGAACTCGTCGAAGTCGCTGTCGTCGACCACCCGGCCGATCACCTGGCGGGGATCGAACGGGACCCGGAGGTCGGCCGACACGATGCCCAGGATCTGCTCGGGGTCGAGCTGCGGCGGCCGACCCGCGCCGGACGGACCCGGGCCGAGCTTGCGATGGTTCAACCGGCGGATCACCTGGCGTCCGAGGCGCAACCCGTCGACCTCGTCGGTGGCGAAGAAGTCGGCGAGACCGCTGACCCGGGCGTGCATCCCGGCGCCGCCGAGGCTCTCGTCGTCGCTCTCCTCGCCGGTGGCCATCTTCACGAGCGGCGGCCCGCCGAGGAACACCTTCGAGCGCCCGTCGATCATCACGACGTAGTCGCTCATCCCGGGTTGGTAGGCGCCGCCCGCCGTCGAGCTGCCGAACACGATCGACAGCGTCGGGACGCCCATCGCCGACAGCCGCGTGAGATCGGCGAACGACTGACCGCCGGGGATGAAGATGTCGCTCTGGTGCGGCAGGTCGGCGCCACCCGACTCGGTGAGGCTGACGAATGGCAGCCGGTTCTCGATCGCGATCTCGAGCGCACGCAGCGACTTCCTCACGCCGGCCGGACCGCTCGTGCCGCCGCGGACCGTCGCATCGTTGCCGCTGAGCACGCACTCGACGCCTTCGATCACGCCGATCCCGGTCACCACTCCCGCGCCGACGGGGAAGTCGGTGCCCCACGCGGCGAGCGGTGACAGCTCGAGGAAGGGGGCGTCGGGGTCGAGCAGGTACTCGATGCGCTCGCGCACCAGCATCTTGCCGCGTGATCGGTGCCGTTCGACGTACTTCTCGCCGCCGCCGGCCGCGGCCAGATCGAGCTGTTCGTCGTGATCGGCGAGCAGAGCGAGTAGGTGGGCGCGGTTGGTGGCGTACTCCTCGCTGCGCTCGTCGACCTCGTCGCGCACGACCGGCATCAGCGGGCCCCCGTACCGTCGAGGTCGAGCCGGGCGTCCCAGGCCGGCCGCCGCTTCTCCCGGAACGCCGCCATGCCCTCGGCGGCATCGGCGCCCTGGAACATGTCGTCGGAGAGCGCGCGCATCCGCTCGAACGCCGTCGCCCGGTCGAGCGTGGGAACGTCGGCGAGCATGCGCTTGGTGGCCGCGACCGCGGTCGGCGCGCCCGCCCGGATGCCCTCGCACAGCTCGGCGACCATCGCCGCGACGTCGTCGGCGACGTGGGTGACGAGTCCGATCGAACGGGCCTCGGCGGCGTCGAAGGCCTCACCGGTGAGCATCGCCGAGGCGATCGCCCCGGGAGCCACGCGGCGCAGGATCGGCACCGAAATGATCGCCGGGGCGACCCCGATGCGCACCTCGGTGAGCGCGAACGTGACCGAGCCGTCGACCACGACGAGATCGCACGACGCCATCAACCCGATCCCGCCCGCCCGGACGGCACCGTTCACGGCGGCGACGGTGGGTCGGTCGGTGTCCATCAACCGCTCGAGCACCTGCACGAATGGCGAGGAGTCGGGTGGACCCGACGAGCGCTCCTTCAGGTCGGCACCGGCGCAGAACGCCGGACCGTCGTGGGTGAGCACGACGGCCCGGGCGTCGGCGGCCTCGGCGGCGTCGAGAC
>SKSP01000435.1 GCA_007122945.1 Ilumatobacteraceae bacterium
GGGCCTGCCGACCCGTTGCATCCCTGTTCGAACGTGGAATCGCAACAGCGGCGCAGACGCGCCGGGGAGGTCGGAGAGATGTCTGTGACGCGTGGGGGCCGGCGCGGCCCGTGGCGGTCGTGGTGGGCGGCGGTGGGGGCGGCGGTCGCCGTCACCCTCGGCGCCGGGGCCGGGATGACGTTGGTGCGAGCCGACACCAGCGCGCCGTCGACGTTCGTGTCGGTCACGCCGGTGCGCGTGCTCGACACCCGTGACGGTGTCGGGGTCGGGCTCTCGGGCCGGTTCGTGTCGGCCGATGGGCGCGACCTCCAGGTGACCGGCCCGATCGCCACCTCTGCCGGTCAGCAGGTCGTGGTGCCCGACGGGGCGACCGCGGTGGCGTTGAACGTGACCGTGGTGCAACCCGAGGCGGCCGGGTTCTTGTCGGTGCGGCCGGCAGGGACGCCGGGCCCGCCCGAGACCTCGAACCTGAACTTCGAGGCCGGGGACATCACCCCGAACGCAGTGACGGTGGCGTTGCCGACCGCCGGCACCGCGGCCGGATCGATCGAGATCACCTACGACGCGTTCGGCGCCGCCGGCCCGACGACCGACGTGTTGGCCGATGTGGTCGGCTACTTCGTCGACGGGGGCGGCGCCGGCGCACCCGGCCCCAAAGGCCCCAAGGGCGACAAGGGCGATCCCGGCGAACAAGGTCCCCCGGGTCCCGTGGGCATCGCCCGGGCCAAGGTGACGAGCTCGGCGAACGTCTCGTTCGCCGAGCACGTCGACGTGACCTACCTCGATCCTGGCCGCTTCTGCCTCCGGGTGTCCCCGACGTTGGACCACTCCCAACTCGTGCCCACCGTCTCGCCGCTCGGCCTCGTCGTCAACCCCCATGACGTGTACGGGCAGAACAAGTCGTGGCGCTTCGCAGAGGTCGCGACACACAACAACGGTCTCTGCGAGGCCAGCACCGACCTGCTCGTGTTGACGGGCGTCCGGTACCCCGACGCCGACGGTGTCAACACCGTCAAGACCACCACGGGCTTCTTCTTCACGGCGTCAGCGCCGCCCGCCTGAGCGGGGACCACCGGTCAGGAGAACGACGGATGAACCTCCACCGCACTCTCGTCGCCGGCATGGTGCTGCTGCTCTCGGTCACGGCAACCCCGGGGGCCGCCACCGCAGCCGACGGCCAGCCGGTCGACGCCCACGACGAGGCGCTCGAAGCGGTCAACGCCATCCGCTCCCAAGCCGGCCTCCCCGCGGTCAGCCACGACCCGTCGCTCCAGCAAGGTGTCACCGAGCACGCATGCTGGACCGTGCTCAACGGGAAACTCATGCACGGAGCGATACCCGGCACGCCCGGCTACTCCGTCGCTGCGGACGACGCCGGTCGACGCTCGAACATCGCGGCGTCGACGACCGCCACGACGACCGCCACCTCGTTCGTCGACCGCTGGGCGACCGGTCCGTATCACGCCATCGGCCTCCTCCGGCCCCATCTGACGTCCATCGCGTACGGCCACTGCACGGGTGACGTCACCGTCTGGGCCTCGGCGGGGACCCTCGACGTGATCTCGCATCTCGGTCCCCCGAACGAACCACGCCCCCTCGTCACCTTCCCCGCCGACGGTGCCACGACCCACCTGACCCACTTCGTCACCGAGTCGCCGAACCCACTCGACAACTGCGGGTGGAGCACGGCCGGGCTTCCGATCATCGCGATGCTTCCCGACGCTCCTGCCCCGGGCACCACCGCGACGGTGACCGGACCGCACGGGCCTGTCGAGGTCTGCGTCATCACCGCACACGACGACGTCCACCCGATCGGAGCGGCCCTCCTCGAAGGTGACCATGCCGTGGTCGTCATCCCGAGGACACCCTTGACCGACGGAACCTGGTCGGTGTCGATCCACGCCGGCCAGCACGCACCGGCCTGGTCGTTCCGCGTCGACGAAGGCACACAGTTCCTTCCGTCCAGCAGCACCAGGAAGCCGGCTCGACCCGCCAAGTTCGTGCCGGTCGAGCCGTGCCGCCTCATCGACACGCGGCACGATCAGCCCGGCCGACTCGCCGTCGACCAGACCGTCACCGTCCAGGCCACCGGTCGATGCGATCTCCCCGCCGGAGCAACATCGGTCGCCATCTCGCTCACCGCGGCCGGCGCGACCCGTGACGGCTACCTCACCGTGTGGCCGCACGGCCGGACCCGCCCCGACACGTCGATGCTCAACGTCGCCCGCGGCGACACTCGCGCGAACAGTGGCCTCGTGCGACTCGGGGACACCGGCGCCATCGACGTCTTCGACAACGCCGGTGGGCACCTGATCGTCGACGTCACCGGAGCGTTCGTCACCACCGGCGCGTCCCGCGACGGCCGATTCGAACCCGTCGAGCCGGAGCGACTCCTCGACACCCGCGACCAGCGACCGCTCCACGCCGGCGAGACCGTCACGATCCCGCTCCCAGCAGGCGTCCCCCACGACGCCACGGCGGTGGCCGTCAACCTCACCACCACCGCCAGCCCCGGCTTCGGGTACTTCACCGCCTTCCCGTCGGGCGCAGCCCGTCCCAACGCGTCGGTGCTGACCACCAGTGCCGCCGATCAGGTGCGCGCCGCCTCCACGATCGTTCCCGTCTCCGCAGCGGGGCTGTCGATCTACTCCTCGGCCGGCGGGCACCTCATCGTGGACGTCACCGGGTGGTTCACCAGCTCCGACGCCGACGAGACGTCGAGCGGTCTGTTCGTCGCCACGGACCCGGTCCGCCTCCTCGACACCCGCACGAACGGTGGGACCCTGGGCGTCGGCGACGTGCGCAACGTCGAGACGGGAACACCCGGCCGAGCCCTCGTGATCAACACCACCACCGTGAGCCCTCCAGCCCCCGGCTTCCTCACCGTCTACTCGGCGAACCGCGGCCGGCCGGGGACCAGCGCCGTGAACGGGCGGCCCGGTGACGCGACCGCGAACCTCACCATCGCGCCCACCGACGATCACACGCTCGCCGTGTACACCGACACCGGAGGCGACGTCCTCCTGGACCGCTCCGGCTGGTTCACCGAGTAGACGTCACGCCCCGCTCGACGAGGAGACGTCAGGAGACGTCAGGAGACGTCAGGAACGGTACGGGCCCCAAACTGCACCGGCCGGGCACACGGGCGGACTACTCTCGCGCAGAGTGGCAGAGTGTGCACTCTCTGAGGTCAGATTGCTCGGCCCGATCCAGGCAATGGGGCCCGGCGGGACGGCCGTGAACCTCGGCGCGCGCAAGCAACGTGCTCTGCTCGCCATCCTGGCGCTCGCCCGCGGCCGCGTCGTGTCCGCCGACCGGCTCATCGACGAGCTATGGGGCGACAACCCACCGGAGCGGGCGATCGTCTCGCTGTACTCGTACGTGTCGAACCTGCGTCGGCTCCTCGAACCGCGACGCGACGCTCCCCCGTCGGTGCTGACCACCGTGCCGCCGGGCTACGTCCTACATCTCCCCGACATCGCCGTGGACGTGAGGCGATTCGAACGGGCCGCCCACGCGGTGACCGAGTTGCTCGAGCGGGGGAGCTGGCCCGAGCTCCGCGACACCGCCGAACAGGCGCTGTCGTGGTGGCGAGGTCCGGCGCTCGGTGAGTTCGCGGCCGAGCCGTTCGCCAAGCTGGACGCGGCCCACCTCGAAGAGCTCCGCCAGGTGATGGTCGAAGACCTCTGCGAGGCGCGGGTCCAGATGCACGACGGTCATGTCATCGCCGACCTGGAGCGGTTCGTCAGTGAGCATCCGCTGCGCGAGCGCGCCTGGGCGTTGCTGATGCGGGCGCTCTATGCCGGCGGGCGGCAGTCCGACGCCCTGCGCACCTATCAACGAGCCCGTTCACATCTGCTGGACGAGCTCGGCATCGAGCCGGGCCCACAGCTGCGCGAGCTCGAAGGATCGATCCTGCGCCACGACGAGCGTCTCGGCGTCGCCGGCTTCGAGCGTCCCGCTGTCGCTGCGAGCGTGCCGGTCGTCGAGCCGGCCGCGACGGTCGACAGCGCTGCGGGCAACACCGCGGGGTCTCCCGTGCCGATCGTCGGCCGGATGAAGGAGATCGAGATCTGTCGAGCGCTGTTCCGCGACGTGGCACGGGGCCCCCGAGCCCTGATCCTCGAGGGAGAACCGGGCATCGGCAAGACGCGGCTCGTCGAGGAGCTCGCGGCGCTCGCGGAGGCCGATGGCGGCCTGGTCCTCTGGGGTCGCAGTCCCGATACCGACCGCTCCCCCGCGTTCTGGCCGTGGCTCCCGGCGTTGCGCGCGTTGCTGGAGCTCGACGAACGCGTCGACGAGGTCCATCCCGCCGTCGTCGCGCTGCTCTCCTCCGAGCCGTCCGACGCAGGCCAGGCGGGTGCGACCGACCGATTCGAACTGTTCGACGCGATCGTCGAGTTGATCGGGCGAGCTGCGAGCCGGCGCAACGTGACGATCGTGCTCGACGATCTCCAATGGGCCGACGTCGCCTCGCTCGAACTGACCATCGCGGTGGCGACCCGGCTGACGGCGCCCGGCGCGCTGCTCGCCGTGACCACCAGGGAACTCGACATCGGCCGCAACGATGCGTGCGTCGCCGCCCTCGCTGCGCTCACGCGCATGGCCGGCAGCCGGCGCCTCAAGCTCGGCGGGCTCGGCCCGAACGACACCGCCGAGCTCCTCGGCGCGCTCATCGGTACGGCGGCCGAGCCCGTGGTCACCGACGGCGTGTTCGCCAGGGCCGAGGGCAACCCGTTCTTCACGATCGAGATCGCCCGACTGGTCGCCGACACCGCGCCGCTCGCCCCGCAACTCGCGGAGGTACCCCACAGCATCCGCGATGTCATCCTGCGTCGCCTCGACCCGATGCCACGCGCGACCCTCCAGCTGTTGCGCACCGCCAGCGTCATCGGCCGCCAGTTCGACGTGCAGCAGCTCGCGTCGGCCACGGGACACGGCGATCTCTTCGACTGCCTCCAGACGCTCGAACCGGCCGTGCTGCAGCGACTCGTCGTCCACATCGACGAACGGCCCGGCACCTACCGCTTCGCCCACGGCCTCGTGCGCGACGTCCTCTTGCACCAGACACCGCTCCAGCTCGCCAAGGCCCACATCGCGATCGCCGACGCCCTCGATCACAGCGACGATGTCGCGGAGATCCTCGCCGAGCACCTCTGGGCGGCCGCCCCGCTCGCGGACACCCGCCGAACCGCCACGCAGCTGGAACGAGCAGCCATCGTCGCGATGAGCCGGGGCGCGCACGAGGCGGCCCAACACCACCTCGAACGCGCCGCGACGCTCTACCACTCCGCCGATCCGACCGACGCCGACAGCCAGGGCCGGATCCTCGCCCTGCTGTCGTCGGTGTCGGTGTTCAGCCGGAGCTCCATCGCCACCGATCTCCTCGAACCGGCCCACCGTCGATCCGGCGGCGACGACGCCGACCACGTCGTACTCAGGCTGTTGGAGTTCTACAGCCTCAACGTCGCCTGCGACTTCGCTGCCGCCGATCCGATCGCCCACGAGCTCCGCGCGATCGCCGAGGCGTCGGCCGATCCACTGATCCGCTCGAGCGGACACTCCGCGTACGGCTGCAGCAGCTGGTACCACGGACGGTTCGCCGACGCCACCTGGCACCTGGATCGATCGATCGATGCTGCGACGCGCGTCGAGGGTGCTGCCGGTCGGATCGACGCCATCCAGATGCACATGCCGTACGTCATCCACTGCCATCTGCGCGATCTGATGGGTCAGCTCGACGATCCGGAGCTCGCGGCACAGCAGGTCCGCGACGTTCTCCGCGGCGACCGGCTGTGGAACGTGATCGTGTCGGACTTCTCGTGCCTGGGCGCCTTCATGGTCGGCGATCACGAACGGGCGCTGCGCGAGGCGGAACGGGCGATCGAGCTCGATCCCGACGCCGACTTCGCACGCTGGAGCGCAGCCATGCTCGCCTTTCGGCTCACCGCACGCTGCGCCGCTGGCGACGCACCACTCGGGCGACGGGCACTCAGGAGGTTCGCGCGCCAGACCGCCGGGACCAACCGGACCACGATGTCGATCATCTTCGCCACGTTGGCGCTCGGCCTCGCCCGACGCGGCGACGACGCCGACGCCGCCGACGCCGCCACCCGAGCGCGCGCCGAGATCCACCCCCACACCGACTTGTACACCGAACCGCTGGTGCTCGCTGCCGAGGCCGCCGTCGCGGCGGCTCACCCAGGCGGCGCCGACGAGGCGTCCCGGCTCCTGAACCGAGCGCTCGTCATCAGCGAACGGCAAGGTGCCCGCGCGGTGAGCGCGCACCTCCGCGAGATCGCGCTCCTGCTCGGATTCGACGCCATGGCCGCACCCGACGTCTCCACCCGCTGACCCGGTCCTCAGGACGGCGGCATCAACGGAACCACCCGGCACCTGATGGGCTGGGGGTCGTCCTCGTCCACCAAGCCGGCGCTGTGCCCCTCGGCGAACACGCACGCAGCGACCGGGTCGGCGAACGGCCCGATGAACATCGAGTCGCCCGTGTACGGGTCCGTCGTGATCACCACGTGCCGCATGTCGAGCGTTGCAGCACCATCGGCGATCTCCGAGTTGAGGTAGACGGCGTGCAGGATCCGGTCGATGTCTCTCATGGCGTCCTCGTCATTGATCGCTGGTCATGTGGTTCGGATGTAACGGGTCAGGGCCCTCGGCGCCATCGACTCGTGATGCCGCGTCGGACGATCTCGCCCGCAGGCACAACACCTGCCGGTCGGCTGCGGACTCCCACATCTCTCTGGTCGGTGTCGCCGACACGAGCAGCGGCCGCGAGGCGCGCCGGTCGGCGAGTGTCGCTTCGAACGCTTCCACACAGCCCCGACGTGCGACGTCGGACAGGTCGATCTCGTCCGGGTAGGTATCGGCAGCCACGTCGAAGGTGTGGAAGACCTCGAGTGCATCTGCCTCGTCACATGACGTCGTGACTCGGACGACGCGACCGAACCCGGAATCGGCGATGCAGTCGCCGATGCCCGGTCGAGCCGAGCCATCAGGGCTTCCCGTCTCGACCGCTCGTCGAGGTTGCGGTGACACGTCGAGCACGCCGGGCACGAAGAGCCCCACGGTCCCGACGATCGCGACGGTCAAGAAGAAGCTCCGGTACCGCTCCAACACGTCCAACAGGCCCACACCGACACGCACACCAGCACTGGAATGCAACGGGTGCGCTACACGAAGTAGCCGCTGACGTCGGCGATGAGATCAACGGATCCGTTGCTGTTGAACAGCCGGACCCGTCCGTTCGAGCCGAGCTCACCGCCCGCGTGCGGAACGACCGCCGGTTCGTCGTCGTAGATCGGTGCGTGCGACCACGACCGGAACGGTCGGCGTGCCAGCCTCGGACGTCTACAGGCGCGACCCCGATCACGGGATGGCGACGAACACGACTCGGTACGCTCGGCTCGGGTCGACGACCACCGCCACGCCGGGATTCCCGCGATGGGTGTCGATCGGCCGATCCGGATGACACGGGGAGTACGCGACCACGGTCGAGTTCTCGACCCACCGGTCGCTGAGCTCGTGCACGATCGGCCACCGGAACCACATCGATCGGGTGAGCTCGCCGACGACCTGGTCGGGCGGGCGGGTGTCGAGAGCGGAGGAGATCTCACCGACCGCTGGGCACCCGTCTCGGATGTGGACGTTCGCGGCCGGGTTGCCTCGGTTCGTCGGCGTGGCTTCCGTGAAGCGGGATTGTCCGACGGTTCCGAGCGCGAACAACATCGCGCCCATCCCCACCGTGAGAAGAGCGAACTGAACGGTCAGCTTCACCGACCTCGCCACGGCGCCCGCAACGGCACCACGGATGGTCGCGTGCCGGTCGCCGAGGCCGAGAGCGCCACCCGGGTGCATGACCTCCAACGGATGCAACGGCCCATCCACTCACCGGAGCGCAGGTGGATCTCGTTGCATCGATCAGAGTCATGAGCACGAACTCGAACGACGCGCCGCAGCGGGTCTTGCTGCTCGGGGACACCCACGGCTCCGAGCAGTGGATCGCCCGCGCGGCGCGCGTGGCCGACGACCTGGGTCTCGACGGCATCGTGCAGGTCGGCGACTTCGGTTACCTCCCGCGCGATGGTTGGCATCAGAGGTTCCTCGACACCGCCGAGCGCCTGCTCGCCGACGTGGGCACGCCCCTCTGGTTCCTGCGTGGCAATCACGACGACGCGGACGCTCTGGAGCGTCTCGTGCGGTCCGGGCACACCGACGAGGTCGGCGCCCTCCGCGTGTCGCCTCACATCCGCTACCTGCCGTGCGGCACCCGCTGGAAGTGGGGCGCGACCCGGCTCGGAGCTCTGGGCGGAGCGTTCTCCGTCAATCGTCGCGAGCTCGTCGAGGGCACGACGTGGTGGGCAGGAGAGGTCATCGAGCCCGCGGCCGTCACCCGTCTCGGCACAGCACCTCTCGACGTGCTGGTCACCCATGAAGCCCCGCTGCGCTCACGGACGATCCGCGACCGCTACGCGTACGTCGGAGGCCCGGTCGACGAGGTCTGCACCACGCAACGCCGACTCGTCGACGACGCGGTGCGAGCCACCGGAGCCGACGTGGTGGTCCACGGTCACCACCACACCCGCTACGAGGAGCGCTCCGGCTCGTCGCTCATCGTCGGGTTGGACTGCGAGGCGTGGGACTCGATGGCGGTGCTCGACACGGCGACCGCCGCCGTCTCGACGTTGTGCGCCACAGCGATGCACCGAGCCGCTGCGACCAGCGGGGATTCGCGGTTGCGTCCCTCCCAGTACGCGTATCGACAGCTGACGTCTGCGCAGGCGTCATGAGCGCGCCAGCGCCCCCGGTGGCGACGCAGGACGATGCCGGTCTCGGTACAGGCAGGTCGTGACGTGGTGCCCGGAGCGAGCGACGAGACCGCCGAGCGGATCGAACGCCTGCGGTTCGCCGCGTCGGTGCTGATGCTGCGCGCGTGGAGCGCCCAGGACGCCGCGTCGTGGATGGAGATCCTCCACCTCGTGCGCGGCCGGTATCCCGACTGCGACGGCGTCTCCCTGCACGGTGACCCCGTCGAGGTCGGCGTGTGGAGGCAACGCCAACTCATCGACGTCGTGGACTCCGACGATCCACTCGCCGTGAGGATCGCTGCCAGCTACGACTCGGTCGACGACCCCTACCCGTCGCTGGAACCCGAAGGTCACCACCGAGGTGCTGCCGAGATCATCGAAGCGTTCGAGCGCGCCTGGGTCGCGGCTCGGTGCCACCGGCTGTCGGACTGAGGTGGTCGGGCACGACGACGACAGCGGCGGACGTGTCGTCCGCCGCTGCGTCATCCGGGGGCGGCCGTCGGGCCGCCCCCAGGGATCTTGCTGGAGCTCAGGAGATCGTGATCGTGACGGACTCGATCCGGACCTCGCCTCGCGGCACGCCCGAGTCGGTCCCGAGGCCGTTCATCCACACGACGGCGTCGTCGAGCCCATCGGAGACGGTGCCGAACAGCGAGTACTGCGGTGGCAGCGCCACGCCCTCGTCACCGGTGACGACGAACCACTGGCTGCCGTTGGTGTCGGGACCCGAGTTCGCCATGGCGACCGAGCCGCGCTCGTACTGACCGGGCTGCGGGAGCTCGTCGGCGACGGTGTAGCCGGGGCCGCCGAGGCCGGTCCCCGTCGGATCGCCGCACTGGGTGACGAAGTCGGTGATGATCCGGTGGCACGGCGTGTCGTCGAAGAAGCCGTAGCGAGACAGCACGACGAAGTTGTTGACGGTGAGGGGTGCCGACGCAGCGTCGAGCTCGATCGTGAACTCGCCCACCGAGGTGGCGACCGTCGCCCGGTACGTGGCGGCCGGGTCGATGCACATCGGCGGCGGCCCGTCGAAGATCCGGCGCGGCGCCGAAGCCGGGGTCGGGCACTCGGTCGTCGCCCGGTCGCCGTCGGTCGGGTCGTCGTCGATGGCGATGTCGAAGGGCTCCCCATCGCTCCCCTCCGACATGGCGGCCAACAGGTCGCGGTAGGTCTCCTCACCGAGCACGTCGACGAGTGCGTCGTCGTCGAGTTCCACGATCTCCTCGTCGGGCTCGACGAGCTCGGCGTCGAGCACCGGGGCGTCCTCGGCGAGCGATGGCGCGCCGGACCTCCCGGCGGTGAGTGCCGCACGGTCGGTGTAGAACGATGCGCCGGACGCCTCGGTGACGCCGAACTGCACGTACAGCGGCCGGCCGAGCATCGTCTCGATCCGACCCTGTCGGTCCTCGGGGGCCACGAAGCCGAGATCCTCCTGTCCGACCTCCACCATGACCGAGCCGCCCGGGCCGAGCCCGTCGTCGACGCTGACGGGATCGAACCGCAGGACGCAGTGACCACCGTCGACCGCGACGAGTCGCTCGGGTTCTGCCTCCCAACCCACCGACGAGATGATCAGCTCACCGCTGTCGGTGTGCGCGACGGGGCCCGAGCCGAGCAGGTCGCAGTCGAAGAACAGGTAGGTGTCGACCAGGAACCCGGGGGTCGCCTGGTCGATCACCTTGTTCGTGAGGCGCAGTGACGCCGGCCCCAGCCCGAACCGGACGTAGCCCTCCTCGTCGGCGGGGCCCACGGTGGGGAGCGGCTGGGTGGTGAGCTCCAGCTGGTAGGCGTTCCCCTGTGCCGAGATCGCCTCCCGAGCGGCCCACGGGCCGATCTCGTCGGCCTGCGCGGTCCCGTCGCTGCCGCTCCCACCGCACGACGACAGCAGCAGTGCCGCCGCCCCGATCGAGATCGACGCACGGCACGTTCGCCGAACAACCTTCATGATTCGCCTCCTGCGGTGGTGCGTTCGTGTTCGCCCATGAGGGGATGCAACGGGTGGCACGGCCACGGAGGGGTGCCCGGGCGCGCAACGACCCGGCGGACACCTGTCCACCGGGTCGTCACGCGTGTCGTCAGTCGGATCGACGGTTCGGGTTCGAGATCACATCCCGATCAGGTCGAAGGGGAGGTCGGCCGGGCCGCCCCCGCCTTGTCCCCATCCTCCGTTCTCCTCCTGTCCACCGGCGGACCACTGCTGGATACCGGTCTGGACGAGCCGAGAGTTGAAACCGTTGCAGGCCTCCTCCGTCACGACGACCCACGGCGCCTTGTCGAGCACCACCTTCGGGGTCGCCACGAACGTCGTGAGCGGGGCGATGATGTCGTCGGTGAACGTGAAGCAGTAGTGACCCTGCTCCGGCTTGGTCACCGACGCGACGTGGCTGGTCCACAGGCCGGTCCCGTCGGCGTTGACCTTCGCCTTGACGACGGTCTGCGGGTCGCCCTTGTCACCCTTGTCGCCCTTGTCGCCCTTGTCGCCCTTCAGGCTGATGGGGTCGTCCTCGTCGTAGCCGTTCTCGGTCTTCGGGCCGAACAACCACGTCCCGAACTGGTTGGTCAACAAGACGTAGTCGCCCACCTCACCTTGGTTCTGGATGGCCTCGACCTCGGTGACCCGGTAGATGCGAGACCCGTCGGCGCCATCGGCGCCGGGGTCGCCCTTGTCGCCCTTGGCGCCCTTGTCGCCCCGCAGGTCGATGACGTGGTCCCAGCCGTCGTCGGTCTTGGGCCCCCACAGGTACGACTTGAAGATCCAGTAGTCGCCCACGTTGCCGTCGGCAGGACCCGGGACGTCGTCGCCGGTCAGGATCTTGGTGCCGTCGGCACCGGCAGGACCCTCCGGACCCTGCTCACCCGGGACGCCCTGCTCGCCGGCCGGACCGGGCTCGCCGGGATCACCCTTGTCGCCCTTGTCACCCTTGTCGCCCTTCGGGCCCGCGGGCCCCTCGGGGCCCTGCTCACCCTGGACGCCCTGCTCGCCCGCGAGGGAGATCGGATCGCCCCAACCGTCGTCGGTCTTCGGACCGTACAACAGGCTGTTGGCGGCATCGATGTAGACGTCGCCCACGTCGCCGTCAGCGGGGTCGGGCGCACCGTCACCGCTCAGGATCGTGCTCCCGTCCTGACCATCAGCGCCATCGGCGCCATCAGCGCCATCAGCGCCATCAGCGCCATCGGCGCCCGGCTCACCGGGATCACCCTTGTCACCCTTGGGACCTTGCTCACCGGCCGGGCCGGGCTCACCGGGCTCGCCGGGATCACCCTTGTCGCCCTTCTCGCCGGCGAGCGGGACCGGATCGCCCCAGCCATCCTCGGTCTTCGGGCCGTAGACGTGGCCGTTCTCGGCATCGATGTAGACGTCGCCCACGTCGCCGTCAGTGGGGTCGGGCGCACCGTCACCGCTCAGGATCGTGCTCCCGTCCTGACCATCAGCGCCATCAGCGCCATCAGCGCCAGGCTCACCGGGATCACCCTTGTCACCCTTCGGGCCCGCGGGACCTTCGGGACCTTCGGGACCTTCGGCACCCTGGAGGTTCGCCTGCGGGTCGCCCCAGCCGTCCTCGTCCTTGGGGCCATAGACGTCGCCGCTCTCGAGGTCGATGTAGACGTCGCCCTGCTCGCCGAGGTCGGCGGGCGGCGGGCCGTCACCGGTCAGGACCTCGTTGTCCCCACCGACCAACACGACCGCACCGTCCTCGCCGTCAGCGCCGTCAGCACCCGGCTCACCGGGATCACCCTTGTCACCCTTGTCACCCTTGGGGCCAGCGGGACCCGTGTCGCCCGTGTCACCCTTGGGGCCAGCGGGACCCGTGGCGCCGGTGTCGCCCTTGTCACCCTTGTCGCCCTTGTCGCCCTTGTCGCCCTTGGGGCCAGCCGGACCGGAGGTACCGGTCGTGCTGAGGCTGCCGGATGCGACGAGGGCGTCGATCTCGTCCTTCGTGTAGAAGTCGGCGTCGTGGTCGTGATCGACGAACCAGCCGGCAACGTCGACGATCACGTCCGCGTGACCGTCGTAGTTGTAGATGCGGATGCTGCCATCGGCACCGACCGGCAGGATCGTGCCGTTCGCGATCACACCCTGCTCGGCGGTCCAGTTCAACGACGAGACCTCGGGCATCGGCCCGTCGTCCCACACCGTGAGGAACGACCACGCCGTGCCGCCGCTCATCGTCAAGTTGACCGCCACGGCCGTCGCGTTCTCGGGGATGCCCTCCTCGCCGTTGACCTGGATCGTGAGCACCTGTTCAGGACCCATCGGCTCACCACCGGTGGGGCCGTCGGCGCGGCGGGTGTCCATCAATCGGACGGGTGGGTTGCGCTGGATGAACACCGGCTTCGCGCCGTCGCTCTCCGCAGCGAGGGCGGGCGTCGCACCCGCCGTGATCGGAACGGCGACGCCGCCCAATCCCAAGATGATGCCGAGCGCTCCCGCCGCCAGGCGGCGCGAACGTCGACCTTTTCGAGCCATCATGTCGTTTCTCCTGTTCCTGCAGCGGCGCCTTGCCACGCAGTCCCAGATCGGATGCAACGGGACCGCTCGGTCGGTTCTCCGCCACGTCACCGCTCGAGCCCCTGGACAGCGGCGCTGACGGTCGTCAGCGTTCGTCGTCGAGCAGCACCGCCACCTCGGCGACGAACGACCGGAGCGCGTCACGATGGCCGAGGTGCTCGATCACCTTGGTCTCGTCGACCTCGGCGTCGACCATGCGCCGCCACGAAGTCCTTCCGGAAGCGATCACGACGGAAGGCCTCGTCGAGATGGCGCTTGCGGGTGTCGGCCTGCCAGCGGATGCGACGAACCGGGTCGTCGTCGAGCACGAGCTCGCCGGTGGGGGCGATCCGACCCGCGAGGCCGTCGGGCGCGGTCCGCAGGTCGACGAGGTCGAACGGCTCGGGCAGCGCGCCCCGCAACGACCAGTCGTCGAGCGGGTCGGGGGATCACACGGCGAGGTCGATGTCGGACTCCGGCCCGGCGGTCCCGTCGGCCCGGCTCCCGAAGACGAGCGCGAACACGACCCCGTGTGCGCGCAGGACCCGCCGCAGCGACTCGAGATCGATCGGGAGCTCCGCACCCACGAGGCCAAAGGACGGTGACGCATGCGGAGTGGAGACGGTCGCGCGGTCGAGCGCAGTAGCGTCGGATCGCATGGGCGCTCGCGCCAACTCGGGCGCCACGACGGATCGCGGGATCCAATGCGCACCGCAACTCTCCGGCCGACGGCGTGGTTCGCCGTCGGGCTCGTGTGTGTCGTTCTGCTCGCACTCGCGTCGTCGACGACGGACCGGGTCGGCGCGGTCGAGGAGGACGAATCGACGTTCGTGCCGGTCACACCGGTACGGATCCTCGACACGCGCGACCCGGTGAACGTGGGCCTCGACGGGCCGTTCGTGTCACCGCTCCCACAACTGCTCCGGGTGACCGGCGCGATCGCGACCACCCAAGGGACACAGACCGTGGTGCCGGAGGGAGCGACAGGCGTCGTGCTCAACGTCACCGCGGTGATGCCCACCGCGGCCGGGTTCCTGTCGATCCGTCCGGCCGGACTGCTCGGGGCGCCGACCACCTCGAGTCTGAACTTCGAGGCGAACTCGATCGTGCCGAACGCGGTCACCGTGAACCTGCCGACCACCGGCGAGGCCGCCGGTCGGATCGAGATCGTCTACGACGCGTTCGGCGAACTCGGACCCACCACCGACGTCCTCGTCGACCTCGTCGGCTACCACGTCCGCGGCGGACTCCAGGACCTCGCGGCGCGGCTCGCGGCGGTGGAGGCCCAGCTCGCCCAGCTGTCGAGCGGTCAACCGATCGTCATGACCTACGGGCCCGCAGCGTGGAAACCCCTCAACCAACAGAACTTCGCACCCACGACCTTCCAGCACCGTCTTGACGGCAGCTACATGACGGGAGACGGCCACGCGATGATGTCGCTCGCCGCCCCCATGTGGAGCGGCGGGGTCGACTACGCGCTCACGGAGGTGACCTACTGCATCCACTCGCTCGCGGGCGGCGCTCAGGTCGCGCAGCCTTTCACCCGGGGGTTCACCGGCACGACGTGGGCGGTGAGCGTCGACTTCGACACCAGGACCCAGCCGGGTTGCTACTCGTACGCCATGAACCAGTTCGTCCGCGACGCGGAGTCGTTCCAGTTCCACGTGGAGATGAGCAACGGCGGCAACGGCGTCCTCGGCACGGTCACGGCGCGGTTCGAGCCCCGCTGACAGCTGTGTGGCGGAGGTGGACGGGAATCGAACCCGCCGGACGGGGATCGCCCGTCCCAACCGCTTTGAAGGCGGCGGAGCCCACCAGGTGCCCGGACACCTCCGCCGTACAC
>SKSP01000563.1 GCA_007122945.1 Ilumatobacteraceae bacterium
ATGTTCAACAACTACGCGATCGTGCAGGGTGTCGACCAGGTCGTGCCCGTCGACGTGTACGCGCCCGGATGCCCGCCGACGCCCGAGACGCTGATCCACGCGATCGAGACGCTGCACCAGAAGATCGAGGACGGCGAGCTCCTCAAGCGACGCGCCGCGACGGGGGCCGGCGCCGACATCCACGTGACCGAGATCCCGGCCACGTCGACCCCGGTCCTGCTCGGGACCCGCTGACCGATGAGCGACGACACCTCGGCCGACGAGCCGCCCACGACCAGCGACGCGCCCGGCGACGAGCCGGCCGAGATGCACGGCTGCCCGATGACCGAACCCCGCGGCCAGACCGTGCTCCACCCGACGCGCGAACAGTACGTCGAGGTCGTCAAGGCACTCGCCGACGACGGCTACCAGATGTGCGTCGACCTGACCGCCGTCGACTTCCTCCGCAACCCGCACCGCACGCTGCCCGACGGCGTCGTGCCCGAACGCTTCGAGGTCGTGGTCAACCTGCTCGACATCACCTCTCGCCGCCGCATCCGGCTGCGTGTCCAGGTGCCCGAGTCCGACCCGGTGCTGCCGACGCTGTTCGACCTGCACCCGGGCACCGAGGCGATGGAGCGCGAGGTGTTCGACATGTTCGGCGTGGCGTTCAGCGACCACCCCGACCTGACCCGCATCCTGATGCCCGAGGACTGGGACGGTCACCCGCTCCGCAAGGACGCCTCGGTGGGCGAGATCCCGGTGCAGTTCAAGGGGACGCCGAACTGATGAGCACCGCCGAACAACCGACCGGCGAACGACTGGCCGGCGAACAACCGACCGGCGAACGATCGATCGGCGAACCCGCCGGCATCCCGCGGCCTGGCCACGTGCTCACCTCCGAAGGCGGTCAGGAGATGCGGCCGCGCAGCGAGGTGACCGCCGACGAGCTCTTGCGCGAGGTCGGCGCGGTCCTGCGGATGAGCGAGACCGAGGCGGCCGAGCAGGCCGACGAGGACCCGCACTGGGCCACCGACGGCGACCCCGACCTCGACGACCGGACGATGATCATCAACATGGGTCCCCAGCACCCGTCGACCCACGGCGTGCTCCGACTCATGCTCGAGCTGCAGGGCGAGACGGTGCTGCGCTGCAAGCCGGTGATCGGGTACCTCCACACCGGCATGGAGAAGACCGGCGAGACGCTGACCTACATGCAGGGCGGCACCAACGTCACGCGGATGGACTACGCCAGCCCGCTCAACAACGAGCTGGTGTTCTCGATGGCGACCGAGAAGCTGCTCGGCATCGACGGCGACATCCCCGAGCGCGCCGTCTGGATGCGGATGCTGCTGTCGGAGTTGAACCGCATGAGCAGCCACCTGCTGTTCATGGCGACCAACGGCATGGACCTCGGCGCGGTGTCGATGATGATCTACGGCTGGCGCGAGCGCGAGGAGGTGCTGCGCTTCTTCCAGAAGGTGACCGGGTTGCGCATGAACCACAACTTCGTGCGACCGGGCGGCCTCGCCGCCGACCTCCCGCCGGGCTGGCGCGACGACGTGCTGCGGATCCTCGACCTGCTGCCCGAGCGGCTCGAGGAGTACGACACGCTGATGACCGGCCAGCCGATCTGGCGCGAGCGGCTCCAGGGCGTCGGCGTGATCACCCCCGCGGAGGCGCTCGCGCTCGGCGCGACCGGTCCGATCCTGCGCTCGACCGGTGTCGAGTGGGACCTCCGCCGCGGCGAGCCGTACCTGCGCTACGACGACGTCGAGTTCGACGTGATCGTCGGCTCGTACGGCGACTCGTTCGACCGCTACGCGATCCGGCTCGCCGAGATCCGCGAGTCGATGCGCATCGTCCGCCAGATCCTCGACAAGATGCCCGAGGGCGACTTCCGGATCCAGGACAAGAAGGTCACGCCGCCGCCGCGCGGCCGGATCGACGAGTCGATGGAGGCCCTGATCCACCACTTCAAGATCTTCACCGAGGGCTTCAAGGTCCCCGAGGGCGAGGTCTACGTGGCGATCGAGAGCCCGCGTGGTGAGATCGGCTGCTACATCGTCAGCGACGGATCGGCCGTGCCGTACCGCATGCACATCCGGGCCCCGTCGTTCGTCAACATCCAATGCCTCCCCCACATGATGCGCGGCGGTCTCGTGGCCGACGCCGTCGCCGTCATCTCCAGCGTCGACCCCGTGCTCGGCGAGGTCGACAGGTAGGAGACCGCCATGTCACGTCTCACCGATGCCAACGTCGCGATCGCGAAGGAGATCGTCGGTCGCTACCCGCGCCCGAAGTCCGCCCTGATCCCGATCCTGCACCTCGCCCAGGAGCAGGACGGCCATGTGTCCAACGACGCGATGATCCACATCGCCGAGCTGCTCGGCGTCACACCGGCCGAGGTCTACGGCACCGCCACGTTCTACGAGATGTTCAAGTTCGAGCCGGTCGGCCGGTACTGCATCAACGTGTGCACCAACATCTCGTGTCAGCTCGTCGGCGCCTGGGAGCTGCTCGAGCACGCCGAGCACCGTCTCGGCGTGAAGGCCGGCGGCACCACCGACGACGGCACCTTCACCCTCGAGGACGTCGAGTGCATCGCCGCGTGCACCGAGGCGCCCGCCCTGCAGGTCAACTACCGGTTCCGCTACCGCGTCACGAACGACGACTTCGACCGGCTCGTGGACGACCTCGCGGCCGGCAAGCTCGGCGACGAGTTCCCACCGCACGGCACCCTCGCCCGGGTCCGGCAGCGGACCCCCCAGAACTGGGCCGACACCGGCCGCACCGCACAAGCCGAGGTGGATGCCCGATGAGCGACCACGACGAGACGACCGACGGCCGGACGACCGACGGCCTGACGAATGGCGACGGACCACCGACCCCGACCTCCTACCACGTGCCGGGCCTCGTGCCGAGCGGCCCGAAGTTGGTGACGGCTCGCTTCGACGACGCCGACGGGTACACCTACGACGGCTACGTGCGCACCGGCGGCTACACGGCACTGCGCCGTGCCCTCACCGAGATGACGCCCGAGCAGGTGCACCTCGAGGTCAAGACCTCCGAGATGCAGGGTCGCGGCGGCGCGGGCTTCCCCGCCGGCGTCAAGTGGGGCTTCCTCCCGCCCGACGTGTTCCCCCGCTACATCGTCGTCAACGGTGACGAGTCCGAGCCGGGCACCTACAAGGACCGCCTGCTGATGGAGCTCGACCCGCACCAGCTCATCGAGGGCACGGTCATCGCCGCGTACGCCGTCGGTGCCGCCCAGGCGTTCTTGTACGTGCGCGGCGAGATGGCCCTCGCCCAGGAGCGCATCGCCCAGGCGCTCAACGACGCGTACGCCAACAACATGGTCGGTCGCAACATCTTGGGTACCGACTTCTCCGTCGACGTCACCCTCACGTGGGGCGCCGGCGCGTACATCGTCGGTGAGGAGACCGCGCTCATCGAGAGCCTCGAGGGCGAGCGCGGCATGCCCCGCCTGAAGCCGCCGTACTTCCCCGCCGCCAAGGGCCTGTACATGCAGCCGACCATCGTCAACAACGTCGAGACGCTGTCGAACATCCCCTGGATCATCAACGAGGGCGGCCAGTCGTTCCACGACATCGGCGCGCCGAGCTCCACGGGCATGCGGATGTTCGCCGTGTCCGGCCACGTCGAGCGGCCCGGCGTGTTCGAGGTGCCCAACGGCATCACCACGTTCCGGATGCTGTTCGAGGCGCCCGAGTACTGCGGCGGCGTCCGCGACGGCCGGTCGGTGAAGGCGTTCATCCCGGGCGGCGCGAGCGCGATGTGGTTCTTCCCCGAGCACCTCGACATGGCCCTCGACAAGCCGACCGTCGACCAGGCCGGCTCGATGCTCGGCTCGGGTGCGGTCGTCGTGATGGACGACACCACCGACATGGTCGCGGCCTGCTGGCGGATCGTGCGGTTCTTCGCCCGCGAGAGCTGCGGCAAGTGCACCCCGTGCCGGGAGGGCACCACCTGGCTCGAGCAGATCCTGAAGCGCATGCTCGACGGGCACGGCCGCGCCGACGACCTCGCCACGCTGATGGAGGTGTGCGAGTCGATCAGCCCCGGCATTGCCTGGCCGCCGCGCCAGACCACGATCTGCCCGCTCGGTCCGTCCGCGGTCAGCCCGATCGCGTCGGCCGTACGCCGCTTCCGCCACGAGTTCGAGCACTACGTCGAGCACGGCCGTCCGGTCGACGGGATCCATCGCCACGCCATCCACGGGACCAGCTTCGAGGGGGCCGGTGCGCATGTCTGACGAGACGAACGAGACACCCGAGGTCCCCGACGTCGACGACGTACCCGTCACCGACCAGGCGGAGGCCGCCGAGGCCGAGCAGGTCACCGAGAAGCAGACGGACGAGGCCGAGATCGTCGCCGAGGCGGTCGCGGAGGCGCCCGAGGAGGGCACCTCGCCCGACCCCGACGAGGCGTCCGAGCCCGAACCCGAGCCCGAACCCGAGCCC
>SKSP01000294.1 GCA_007122945.1 Ilumatobacteraceae bacterium
GCCTCGTTCCGTCTGCCTCGTTCCGTCTGCCTCGTTCCGTCTGCCGGTACCGGCCGGAACCGGCCGATCGGCGCGGACGGGTCAGAAGGCGGACTCGATCACCTCGAGGCGGACGCCGGTGATCGCGGCGACGTCGAAACGGACGTCGACCGGTCCGATGTCGTGATCGGCGAGCCACGTCGCCGCGAGCCGACGGATGCGGTGCTGCTTGCGGGCGTCGACCGCCGAACGGGCGCCGCCGTAGGCGGCGGTGCGGCGCGTCTTGACCTCGCAGAACACCACCAGCCGGCCACGACGGACGACCAGGTCGATCTCACCGTGGCGGCAGCGCCAGTTCCGATCGAGGATCTCGAACCCCGCATGCCGGTAATGGCGGGCAGCGAGATCCTCCCCCCATCGGCCGAACGCCTGGCGGGACAGATCGCGGGTGGACTCGGGTTCGCGCACGACGGACCTCCTCCGGGTCGGCCCCCGGTGGGGGGACACGAGCGGGGTCGGTCGACCCGAGCGGCGCCGCCGGGGCGGCGCGAGGTCAGCGGCTCAGAACTCGCGCTTCTCGCGGACCTTGGCAGCCTTGCCGATGCGGTCGCGCAGGTAGTACAGCTTGGCGCGGCGGATGTCGCCCCGCTTGACGACCTCGACCTTGGCGACGGTCGGTGCGTGCAGCGGGAACGTGCGCTCGACGCCGACACCCGAGCTGAGCTTGCGGACCTTGTAGGTCTCCTGCAGGCCACCGCCCTGGCGGGCGATCACGTTGCCCTGGAACACCTGCACGCGCTCCTTGCCACCCTCGATGACGCGGACGTGCACCTTGATCTCGTCGCCCGGGCCGAAGTCGGGGATGTCGTCGCGAAGCGAAGGGGTGTCGATCAGGTCGGTGGCTTTCATCGGATGCTCCGAGTCACGTGAGATGCGAAGGCGAAGGCACGGAGTGCACTTCGAGGGGCCGGTCAAGGATACGGGACGGGAGCGAACTCCTCCAACATCGCCCGCTCGGCGTCCGTCAGCCCACCGCGCGCGTCGATCAGGTCGGGTCGTTCGCGCGCCGTGCGGTGCAGCGCCTGAGCTCGTCGCCAGCGGGCGATCCGGGCGTGATCGCCGCTGCGCAGGACCTCCGGCACGGTCCACCCCCGGAACTCGGCCGGGCGTGTGTACTGCGGCTCCTCGAGCAGCCCCTCGGCACCGAAGCTCTCCGTCACCGGGCTGGCGGGGTTCCCCATCGCACCGTCGAGCAACCGCGCCACCGCCTCGATCACGAGGCAGGCCGCCACCTCGCCCCCCGACAGCACGACGTCGCCGACGCTCAGCTCGCCGTCGACGAGGTGCTCGCGCACCCGGTGGTCGATCCCCTCGTAGCGACCGCACAGCAGGCTGAACCCGGCGGTGCCGGCCAGCTCGGTCGCCATCGCCTGGTCGAACCGGCGACCACCGGGGCCGAGCAGGTAGAGCGGACGGGGCGGGTCGACGGCCTCGACGGCGGCGAAGAGCGGTTCGGGCCGCATGAGCATCCCGGCACCACCACCGAACGGCGCATCGTCGACCGTGCGGTGCACGTCGGTCGTGTGCTCGCGGGGATCGTGGCAACGCAGGTCGAGCGTGCCGGCGTCGCGCACCTTGCCGAGCAGGCTCTGCGAGCAGAAGTCGTCCACCAGCGACGGGAAGATCGAGAACACGTCGATGCGCACGCCGGCTCCTCGTCGGCCGATCGGTTCAGCCGCCGGTGGCCGGCTCGAACAGCTCGAACAGCCCCTCGGGCGGCTCGATCGTGACGACACCGTCCGCGACGGACCGCACGAACACCACCGGCACGAGCGCGCCGGTCGAGAGCTCCAGCAGGTCGGCGGCCGGGTTGGCCACGACCGCGGCACACGTGCCACGGTCCGCGCCACCGACCTCCACGACCTGCGCGCCGATCAGCTCGTGGACCCAGAGCGCATCGGGATCGTCGACGGGCTCGGCGTGCAGCGTGGCCCCGGTCAGACGCTCCGACGCGGTGCGGTCGCGCACCTCGTCGAACGTGACGAGCCAACGCCGGGTGTGCGGGGTGGCCGACGCGACGGTGAGCCACTCGCCGCGGCACTGCAGACGGCTGCCCGGCGCCAGTCGCTCGGTGCGATCGGTCGACAGCGTCACCATCACGGCACCGCGGACGCCGTGCGCCCGTCCGATGCGGCCGATTTCGAGCAACGTCACGGCAGCATCACGGTCGGGCGACGTCAGTCGTCGACGAACTCGATGTCGATGTCGACGTCGTCCTTGGCCGCCGCGGCACGGGTGACCGTGCGGATGCTGGCGGCGGTCCGGCCGCGCCGGCCGATGACCCGGCCGAGCTCACCGTCGGCGACGGACACGTCGAGCCGGGCGCGCTCGCCGAGTTGGGTCTCGGTGACCTCGACGGCGTCGGCGTCGTCGACGATCGAGCGCACGATGTGGGTCAACGCCGCCCTGGCGTGGGGCACCATCGAGCCGTCGTCGATGCTCACGGTGTGGCTCCCTCGGCAGCGCCCTTGGCGTCCTGGAACTGCTGCATGGCACCGGAGATCTCGAGCAGCTTGCGGACCCGCTCGGTCGGCTGGGCGCCCTGCTGCAGCCAGTGCACGACCTTGTCGTTGTCCACGACGAGCGCCGACGGCTCCTGACGCGGGTCGTACTGGCCCAGGATCTGGATGAACCGACCGTCGCGCGGCGAGCGCGAATCGGCCGCCACGATGCGGTACTGCGGCTGCTTGGTCTTGCCGACCCGTGTGAGACGCAACTTCACTGCCATGTCTTGATTGCCATTTCTGTCGTCTCCGTGACCTGTGCGTCGATGGATAGTCGATGGATAAAGGGTGCGATCGAACCCTGAGAGGTTAGCGGCGCGGCCCGCGGGCGCCACCCTGGCCCGGTCCGCCCGGTCCGCCCGGTCCGCCGGGCCCGCCCTGTCCCTCGAGCATGCCCTCCAGCTCGGCCAGATCGGGCATCTGGCCGCCGCCCGCGAGCGCGCCCAGGCCGCCGAGGCCGCCCTTCTTGCCCTTCTTGCCCTTCTTGCCGCCCATCCCGAACTTCTTCATCATCTTCTGCATCTCGCCGAACTGCTTCACCAACCGGTTGACGTCGCCGACGGTCGTGCCGGACCCGTTGGCGATACGGGTGCGACGGCTCCCGTTGATGATCTCGGGGTGGGCGCGCTCCTCGAAGGTCATCGAGCGGATGATCGCCTCGATCGGCTTGAGGTCGTCGTCGTCGATCTCGGCGCCCTTCAGCTCCTTGGGCATGCCGGGCATCATCCCGAGCACGTTGCCGAGCGGGCCCATCTTCTTGAGCTGCTGCATCTGCTCGAGGAAGTCGTCGAGGGTGAACTCCCCCTCCATCAGCCGGTTGGCGGCCTGTTCGGCCTGGTCGGCCTCGAACGCCTTCTCGGCCTGCTCGATGAGCGTGAGCATGTCGCCCATGCCGAGGATCCGACCCGCCATCCGGTCGGGGTGGAACTGCTCGAAGGCCTCGACCTTCTCCCCGGTGGAGGCGAACGCGATCGGACGGCCGATGACCTCCTTGACCGACAGTGCGGCGCCACCGCGGGCGTCGCCGTCGAGCTTGGAGAGGATCACGCCGTCGATCTCGAGGGTCGCGTGGAACGCCTCGGCCGTCTGGACGGCGTCCTGACCGGTCATCGCGTCGATGACGAGGAACGTGTAGTCCGGTGAGACCGCGCCGGCGATGAGGCGCACCTGCTCCATCATCTCGGCGTCGATCGACAGCCGGCCGGCGGTGTCGACGATGCACACGTCGCGACCGAGACGCTTGGCCTCCTGGAGCCCCTGGTACGCGGTGAGGACGGGGTCCTCCGGGTCGGAGTACACCGGGACGTCGATCTGGCGACCGAGGGTGCGGAGCTGCTCGACCGCGGCGGGGCGCTGCAGGTCGGCACCGACCATCAGCGGCTGGCGGCCCTGCTGCTTGAACCAGTGCGCCAGCTTGGCGGCGTTGGTCGTCTTGCCCGACCCCTGGAGGCCGGCCATCAGCACGACGGTCGGCGGCTTGCTGGCGTAGGTGATCTTCAGCGTCTCGCCGCCGAGGATGCGGGTCAGCTCGTCGTTGACGGCCTTGACGACCTGCTGGCCGGGGTCGAGCGACTGCGAGCGGGTCGCACCGATGGCGTGCTCGCGGATCCGGTTCGTGACGGAGCGCACGACGGTGACGTTGACGTCGGCGTCGAGCAACGCCGTGCGAATCTCGCGCATCACCTCGTCGACGTCGGCCTCGGTGAGGCGACCCTTGCCGCGGAGGCGCTTGACGATCCCGTCGAGTCGGGTGGACAGCGTTTCGAACATGCGCCCTCCAGGCTACCCGGGGGCCCGGTCAGCCGACCGAGAGCAGCTCGACCACGACGCCACCCTCGACGGCCACGTTCACCCGGGTCGGCACGAAGTCCATCGTGAGGGCGAGGTCCTCGCCGTCGAGGAGCGCCACACGCAGCGA